>JAJQHG010000155.1 GCA_021199865.1 Methanosphaera sp.
GTGTTATTACTATTAAAGATACCATTAATTAGAGTATAATTAATATTAAGGGATTTTTAATTGTTATTGTGAAAAAACTAATTTTATTCTAATTTAACTCTATGTTTATTAAACAATGATTAATTTTATAATTAAATTTAAAACTAAATTTTAATTTTTATACAATTTAATTAATATATATAAATAAGAAAAAATAAAAGCATATATAAGTTACATTTTATTTTTAAGTAACTAATAAAATAATTATATCTTTGAATATAATTATTAGGAGGTTTTATAATTAAGCGTTATTTGGTATTGGGCCTTAGTATAATAATAGCAATAATATTTACTACAGGTTCTCTAGCAGCCACAGATATTGATTCTGCAAATAACACATTATCTCAAGACTTAGCTAGTACTGATGAAAATACAACAGATACTAGTAATGATACACAAGAAGTCTTAAGTGATGAAGAACAAGCTAGTGACAATACTTCAACAAGTGCTATAGAAACAATATATAGCAACGACAATGATACAATAAGTTCAAATAAAACTATTTCAACAGATTCAAATCAAAAAACGACGACAAACACTCCTGTTTCAATAACAACGACAGCTAATAATAGCATAACCCTTAAAACAGTGATTAAAACTAGTGATGGAACATATGTGGATGAGGGTACAGTAGCATTCAAAATAAATGGTAAGACTGTTGGATATGGTGAAGTATCCAATGGTGTGGCAACATACGTCTATAATATGCCCTCTAATATGAAAAGTCCTGTCTATACTATTACAGCAGTATATGGGGCTACAAGTCAATATAAATCATCAACAGGTACAACAAACCTGTATCTTAATAATGTTACAAATACCAATATCAAAGTTACAAGTATATCTTCACAAGTAGGAAAAACTGTGACTTTAAAGGCAACACTTACAACCACAAATGGATCATACGTAAAAAATGGTACAGTAGCATTCAAAATAAATGGTATAACTATTGGATATAGTGAAGTATCCAATGGAGGTGTAAAACTTACATATACTATTCCATCAACATGGACGGATTCAACATATAATATAACGGTAGTATATGGAGCTACAGGTCAATATAAATCATCAACAGGTACTGGTAAATTATATTTAACATATGAAGAACCAGACCTAACAGTAAGTGATGTAACAACTTCAAGTGGTAAAACTGTTACACTAAAAGCATCAGTTACTGATGATAATACAAGTATAAGTAATGGAACTGTAGCATTCAAAATAAATGGTAAGACTGTTGGGTACAGTGATGTATCTAGTGGTAGTGCTAATATTAATCTAAGTGTGCCGACAAGTTGGACTGATTCAGAATATACTATTACAGCAGTATATGGACAGAATGGTAAATACCTAAAAACTAGTAGTAATGCAACATTAACTGTTAAGAAAAATACTACTACAACAGTAGGTAGTACTACTTCATATGCTGGAAAAACTATTACTCTCAAAGCAACAGTTAAAGATAGTAATAGTAAAAGTGTAACTAGTGGAAAAGTTGTATTTAAGATAAATGGTAAAACAGTAGGAACAGCCACAGTATCAAATGGTGTGGCTACAATAAGCTATAAAATACCATCAAGTTGGAGTGACTCATCATACAAGATTAGTGCCTCCTATGCTGGAAACAGTTATTATACCTCTTCAAGTGATACAAGTACTTTATATCTAAAGAATGTTACCCAAACAAGTACTAAAGTAACAAGCATAACATCAACTAATGGTAAGACAATTACACTAAAAGCAACAATTAAAGAAAGTGATGGATATGCAAAAACGGGTACTGTGGTATTCAAGATAAATGGTAAAACAGTAGGAACAGCCAC
>JAJQHG010000025.1 GCA_021199865.1 Methanosphaera sp.
AAGAAAGAGTTATAGCCTATATAAATCATCATAAATTACTTAAAATTAAAATAAAAGCATTAGAAGGCTTATCACATAATTTTTCAAAAATAATTAAAAAAGCATATTTTTATTTATGAATGAATATTATCATTTAATATTATCTATAATGATTATTTAATGATTATTACATATTATAATTAAAATAGATATAATATAATTTAATTCTAATGTATTATATTGAATTATTTGTTTATTTTTTTTAATAGTTTTTTCTAAAATATTTTTATATAAAGATGTATTATATACTAAGTAGGTGAACTTAGTTACTATAAGATTACACTTTAACTCAAAAATTTATCTATGACTTATAAATTTTTAGTCTAAATAAATTTGTGAAAGGAATAGGAATTTGATGGACTCAGAAAGTGAAATTAAAAATGAAGAAAAAAAATTAACTAAGGCACGTAAACAATATAAATTACATATAACAATACTTATTTGTATAATAATAGCTGAATATATAGGAATGATAACAATAGATCTTGCAGGAATAACTATTGTCTTGATGCCTTTGTTATATTCCTTAATTTTAGCCGTAGCACTCTATCTAGCAAAACCAGCTAAATGGATATCTGATGAACAATCTGACCATGCTAGTACAATTATGATGCTACTAATTGGACCTTTAATGGCAAAATTAGCTATATCTAGTGGTCAGAACATTGAAATTATACTCAATTCAGGGCCGGCAATACTACTACAAGAAGTGGGTAACTTAGGCACGATATTCTTTGCTCTACCCATTGCATTATTATTAGGATTTAAACGTGAAGCAATTGGTATGACTAGTTCAATATGCCGTGAACCACAGATGGGTGTAGTAATAGATAGATATGGTTTTGGATCACCAGAAACTAATGGATTCTTTACAGTATTCCTTATAGGTACAATACTTGGAACACCATTTATTAGTATATTAGTGAGTGTATTAGCACACATTATCCCTCTACATCCATATGCATATGGTATGGCGTGTGGTATTGGAAGTGCAAGTATGAATGCAGCGGCAGTCACTTCATTATCGGCATTATATCCAGCTGTTACAGAACAATTAGAAGCTTTCAGTGGTATGGCTAATCTTATCTCGATGGTAACAGGAATGTATGTATACATATTTATAGCAATACCATTAACTGAGAGATTATATAAATGGTTAAGACCTATAACAGATAGGATATTAGGTCGAAAAAGAAAGAGTAAAGGATAGGTTATAAAGTGTCTAAGGTAATTTCTATTAAAATTGTAGAGGAATGGATTTTAATATTATTGATATTTTCAATTATGGCATCAATTGGTAATGTAGTGGGTTATAATTATCCATTTTCAGAGTCATTTATTGGAATGTTAATATTATGCATAATTACGCTTGTAGGGATGTTAATTGAGAAGATAATTCCATATAATATCCCTTCAATACTATATATAAGTGTTATAGGATTAGTTTTGGCTCTCCCATGGTCACCAGTATCTGATCTAATAATATATTATACATCTAAAGTAGAATTGGTAAGTCTCACAACAGTACTATTAGCATATGCTGGTATTGGTATGGGTACAAACTTGAAAGAATTAAAGAAGGTTGGTCTTAGAGGAGTAATTGTAACATTCTTTGTTATATTTGGTACATATATTGGATCAGCTTTAATTGCTCAGGTTGTTTTATCATTTACTGGAATTATATAATATATAATCTCCTTTATTAAACACCTATAACATATATTAAATCAGTGAAATTTTTAATATGATCTCTTTTTAAATTACTGATTATTATGGAAAAAACAAATAATGATAATAATATTAGATCTGTTCTAAATTATAAATTACATTTAACATTGTTAATATGTATAATAGTCTCAGAGTATATTGGGACTATAACATTATCCTTTAATGGAACTAATATTATATTATTACCTTTGATTTATAGCCTCATTTTAGCTATAGCACTATATCAGTCAAGACATATTACATGGATTAATGAGGAGGAATCTATCCTATCCAATAAATTCATGTTATTATTAGTAGGTCCATTAATTGCTAAACTATCAATATCTAGTGGAAATAATATAGGTATACTCTTAAATATTGGTCCGGCTTTAGTACTTGAACAGTTTGGTGAACTATGTTCAATATTTATTGCTCTACCTATAGCTTTACTCTTAGGATTTAAACGTGAATCAATTGGTATGACTAGTTCAATATGCCGTGAACCACAGATGGCCATAATTATTGATAAATATGGTTTTAACTCTAAGGAAGTTAATGGGTTTATGAGTGTATATATTATTGGAACAGTTATTGGAACTATTTTTATTAGCATAATAGTTAATGTTCTCTGTAATATTTTACCATTACATCCATATAGTTATGCTATGGGTTGTGGTATTGGTAGTACATGTATGAATGTGGCAGGATTATCCTCTTTAATAGCACTATATCCAGATTTAAGTGAACAATTATCTGCATTTAGTGGTATATCTAACCTTATCTGCCTAATCTTCAGTGTTTATATATACCTATTTATTAGTTTACCATTAACAGAGAGAATATATGGTAAACTAGAACCAGTAATAACTAAAATATTTAAGTAATAATTTAGTACTATTATTTCACTACTATAAATATGATAAATATCTTAAATACTTTCTTATAATCTTTTTTTATAATTACAACTTCTTTTAATCATGATTTAATTATAATATTTAATAATTATAAATTACAAAAATTAATATGGAGAATAAATATGAATGATTTAATCATAAAGAAATCATCAGAAATTATAGAAAATTTAAGACAAACTAGTCCTCTAACACATTGTATAACAAATTATGTAACAGTTAGAGACTGTGCAAATGCAGTTCTTGCAATTGGTGGCTCACCTATAATGGCTTATGAACCAGAAGAAGCATATGAAATAACTTCAATGTCCAATTCATTACTAATAAATATAGGAAATCTTCCACCAGACGAGATAAAGACAATGAAAATATCAGCAAAAACAGCAGTTGAGAACAAAATACCTTATGTATTAGATCCAGTCGGAGCAGGCATAAGTGATGTTAGAAATAAAATGCCACGTGATCTAATAGATTTAGCTAAACCATCAATTATACGAGGTAACCTATCAGAAATAAAAGCAATAGGAGCAATATATGATATAATTGATAATATAACTAAAGCTAAAGGTGTTGATGTAGCTGATTCTGATGTGATTAATGAGGATACAGTTGAAAGTCAGGCTCAATTAGTTAAGAATATTGCTAGTAAGCTTGATACAGTTATTGCTGCATCTGGTCCAATGGATATTATTTCTGATGGAGTTAGTGTATATGTAATTGATAATGGGGATTCTATGATGTCATCTATTACTGGTAGTGGTTGTATGCTTGGATGTCTTATGGCTTCATATTCTGCAATAACGTCTCCATTAGAGGCAGCTATTACTGCAACATTAGTGATGGATATAGCAGGAGAGAAAGCAAAGAAAACTACTATTTATAACAATGAGGGTACTGGTTCATTTAACACTTCTTTAATTAATGAACTAAGTTTAATTAATAGTGATACAGTAATAAGTATGGCTAATGTAAGAAAAATTTAGGAAGATTATTATGAATATTGATTATAGTGTTTATCTTGTTACACAAAGATATAATTATACTGAAGACGAATTCCTAAATATCATAGAAGAAGCAATTCTAGGTGGTGTCACACTACTAGAGCTACGTGAGAGAAACTCTAATGCACAAGACTTTTATGATATGGCACATAAAGTTAAGAAGATCACAGATAAATATGATATACCATTTATGCTTAATGATAGATTAGATATTGCTCTATCACTAGACTGTGCTGGAGTACACTTAGAACCTGGTGATTTATCATATGATGTTGCACGAGACATACTAGGAGAAGATAAAATTATTGGAGTTAGTGCTCTTAGTTATGAAAGTGCTCTTCAAAGTCAACAAAAGGGTGCTGACTATTTAAGTGTAGGTGCAATAGTTAAGACTCCAACAAAGCCTGATTGTACTGTTATACCTCGAAGTGACTTAGATTTAATAAAGGAAAATATTACTATTCCACGTGTAGCAGTTGGTGGCTTAAATAAGGATAATATATCAGAGGTAGTCCATAAATATAACTTTGATGGTGTCGCTGTTGTTTCATCAATAATGTATGCCGATGATCCTAAACAAACAGCATCATTATTTAACAAATTAGTAAATGAATAATATTGATTTAATACTTTTTTTTTAGAATATAAAATATGTATACTTAATAAAGTAGAACTTATTTATTACTATTAATCTCCAGATTATTTTAATAATTATCTAAAGAATGAATATAAATTATAACGAGGAATAAATATGAATGATTCAATAATAAATAAATCCATAGAAATTGTAGAAGAACTAAGACGTGTAAGTCCTCTAACACATTGTATAACAAATGTAGTAACTATTAGGGACTGTGCTAATGCAACTCTTGCAATTGGTGGATCACCTATAATGGCTAATGAGCCAGATGAAGCTAATGAGATAACATCACTAGCAAATTCTTTACTAGTAAATATAGGAACAATTACAAAAATGCAGGCACAGACAATGAAGAATTCTGTTGAAGCATCAAAACAAAACAATACACCATATGTATTAGATCCTGTAGGAGTAGGTATTAGTAATATAAGAAATGAAACCCCTATTGACTTAATAAATATTTATAAACCTGCAATTATCAGAGGAAACTTATCAGAAATTAAGGCTATTGCTATGTTATATGGAATTCTTGATGAGTGTATTAAAGCAAAGGGTGTTGATGTAGCTGATTCTGATGTGATTAATGAGGATACGCTTGGAAGTCAGGCTCAATTAGTTAAGAATATTGCTAGTAAGCTTGATACAGTTATTGCTGCATCTGGTCCAATGGATATTATTTCTGATGGAGTTAGTGTATATGTAATTGATAATGGGGATTCTATGATGTCATCTATTACTGGTAGTGGTTGTATGCTTGGATGTCTTATGGCTTCATATTCTGCAATAACGTCTCCATTAGAGGCAGCTATTACTGCAACATTAGTGATGGATATAGCAGGAGAGAAAGCAAAGAAGACCACTACATATAATAAGAGGGGTACTGGTTCATTTGTTTCATATTTAATTGATGAGTTAAGTCTTATTGATGCTGATGCTATTACTAGTATGGCTAAGATATCTAAGCTTTAAGTGATTAATATGGATATTGATTATAGTGTTTATCTTGTTACAGATCAGTTTGATTATAGTCAAGAAGAATTCCTAAAAATAATAGAAGAAGCAATAATTGGTGGAACTACTATAGTTCAGTTGCGTGAAAAAAAGTCTAGTACAAGGGACTTCTATAATTTAGCACTAAAGGTCAAGCAAATCACAGATAAATATGATGTACCTTTAATTATTAACGATAGATTAGATATAGCACAAGCTGTTGATAGTGCTGGTGTACATTTAGGTCAAGATGATATGCCATGTAAGGTTGCAAGAGAAATACTTGGAGAAGATAAAATTATTGGTATAAGTGCAGAAAACTATGCTGATGCAAAACAGGGTGAGCTTGATGGAGCAAATTATCTTGGAATAGGTGCAATAGTTGCTACATCAACTAAAACAGATTGTAGTGTAATATCAAGAGAAGATCTAGAATTAGTAAAAGAGAATATAAATATTCCACGTGTAGCAATAGGTGGAGTTAAAGAACATAATACAAGAGAATTAATTAATGATTATAGTTTTGATGGTGTGGCTATAGTATCTGCTATAATGTTAGCAGATAATCCTAATACTGCATCAGAAAACTTTTCTAAATTGGTGAAAGAATGATTAAAGACGATATATATGCTTCAATATTTGGAGGTGTTGTTGGTGATGCACTTGGTGTACCATACGAGTTTTATAGTAAAGAGGAATTAGATGAGAATCCTATAAGTAAAATGGATGGTTATGGTACTTATAATCAGCCTCCAGGTACTTGGAGTGATGATACATCTCTGACAATTTCTTTAATGGATAGTTTAGCTAGTAAAGAATGTGTTGATTATCATGATATTATGAATAAATTTTCTGCATGGTATTATGACTCATTTTATACACCTTTAGGACACACTTTTGATGTTGGACGTACAACTCAGGCAGCTATTACTAGATATCAAGATGGAGTTGATCCTATTGATTGTGGTGGCCGTGATGGTCATGATAATGGTAATGGTTCACTTATGAGGATAATTCCATTATGTTTCTATTTATATGCTAATGATACTAGTATGGCTGATTCGATTGAGACTATTAATAATGTTTCTGCTCTAACACATGGCCATAGAATTAGTACAGCTTCATGTAATATCTTTAATTTTATTGTAGATGAAATATTATCATCATATAATGATTCATTTACTTCAATTATTGATAATGCTATAAATACATCTAGTACATATTATAATAATGAGTTATATTCTCCTTTTGATAGAATATTTAGTGGTAATCTATTTGATTTACCTCTTGAGTCTATTGGTAGTACGGGATATGTAGTTAACTCTTTAGAGGTTGCTATTTATTGTTGTTATCATACATCATGTTTTGAGGATGCTCTTCTTATGGCATTGAATCTTGGTGGAGATACTGATACTAATGGTAAGATTACTGGTGATTTAGCTGGTCTTTATTATGGTTTTGATTCTATACCTAAAGAGTGGCTCGATAATCTTATTAATAAGGAATATATTGAATCTATATGTGATAATTTTATTTTTACATTGAATTTATAGTATTATTTTTTTATATTATAACTTAACATTGTTAATTATTTATATTAGTTCAAAGAAATATAACATTGTTAAGGTGATTATATGACAATAACTGATGATTGGGATAAAGAATATATTAAAAACTTAGAGGAATTTGATAGCCATATAAAGGAATCAACAATAAAACTTAACTATGAATTCATAACACAACACTACTTTGAGATGTATGAAGTAGCACTAAATGCTGGAACAATAATGCCATACAGATTTAATACTATAGGATTAGCATATAAAGGACATGATCATGACAGACCAACAAAATTTAATAACTTTGATCCAGAAGTAAAACATAGATTAGAAGAAACATATAAGAAAAGAAATGAACTACAATTTAAATATGCTGATCCAAAATCAGATCAAAAAGCCAGATATGAAGAATTTTTAGATAAAGAAGTATATGATTTTATTGAAGAATTTCCTCAATATAAGGATATCATAAAACA
>JAJQHG010000136.1 GCA_021199865.1 Methanosphaera sp.
AGATTAAACTTAAAAATTAGATTAAACATAAATAATCATTATATAAGAGGTAATAATAATGAAAATCAAATATCTAGGACACTCAGCATTTATGATAATATCCGAGGAAGGATTAAAAATATTAATAGACCCATTTATCAGTGGTAATGAGTTAAGTAATACTCCTGTAGAAGAATTAAATCCAGATATAATACTAGTAACTCATGGACACTCTGATCACTTTGGTGACACATTAGATATTGCACATAACTCTGGTGCAACAGTAATATGTTGTCATGAAATAGCAACATTCATACAGAAACAGGGCTTAAACTCTGTGGGAATGAATATTGGCGGATCAATATCAATAAATGACCTAGTAAATATTACAATGGTCTTTGCAGAACACTCATCAGGAATAGATTTCACAGAGGAAATTGAAGAGGGAGGAGTAGCAGCAGGATTCATAATAACACTAGAAAGTGGTAAGAAAATATATCATGCAGGAGATACTGCATTATTTAGTGATATGAAAACAGTTATTGGTGACATATATCAACCAGATATAGCATTATTACCAATAGGTGATAAGTATACTATGGGAGTAGAGGATGCAGCAATAGCTACTAGTTGGTTAGGCTCACGCATAGTAATACCAATGCATTATAATACATTCCCAGAAATAGAGCAAGATCCTGAAGTATTTGCACAGTATGTTGATGAGGTAAGTCTTGGAACAGTAACTATGCCCCTTCAACCTGGTGAATCCTACACTGAGGAATATGAACCAGGAGATGAATATGAATCAATAGATGAATAAGACTAGTAATATAATTTAAATACTACTAATTACATATCAAAGATATAGTAAGGGAAGATTTATCAAAATTATATCCTATTTCTAAATTTAAGAATTTAATATTCTTATTTTTTCTTTCCATACTTTTGATTATATTCTCTAATATCTAGTATGTCACATTTACCACTAGGTAGACTTCTAACAATATCATCAACATTAAATAGATTATCTTCATCAATTATTTTAAGTATCTGCTTGGATATCTTCTCTTTCTTTGTAAAACCAGGCTTAACTATAACAAAATTATTACTCATATTACTAACTGATTCTACAGGCCCAGCCATTATGCGTTTATCATTATCATATTCAACTACACCTATAGCAATTAGTACAGGAACATTCCTAACATAGTTTTTATGTCCACGTATAACAAATGCACCCCTATTTAGGTATTCTCCAGGATTAGGTGTCTTAGATACCTGATCAAGACTTACCCAGTATGCATCATAAGTACTAAATCCTTCACTCCAAGCACTACTATAACTACTAGCAAAGCATGCTGCATCATATATTGTACTTTCTGGTATATCTTCCATGTTACCATTAGGATTCTGTATAATTGTGGATGGTGCACCATGAATATCACAGTGTAGATACATATCATTATTTGAGGAGTACTTC
Organism: Methanosphaera sp.; assembly: GCA_021199865.1. Taxonomy (GTDB): domain Archaea; phylum Methanobacteriota; class Methanobacteria; order Methanobacteriales; family Methanobacteriaceae; genus Methanosphaera. Next base: position 1,460 of record JAJQHG010000136.1, read on the forward strand.
TTTACAACCATATCATTACTATTAGCATCACGTCCACCAATAACTAGGTATCCATCACGACTAACAAACCATCTAAGCTTCTCATACCATTTAAGTTCACGTTTTTCTCTTCTCTGTTGTTTTTCTTCAAGAATTGTCATCTCATCAAGCTTCTTATCCTCAAGCTTCTTGATCTCACGCTTAGTATTCTCCATTGCTTCTTTTACACCAGTAATTTTACGTTTAGCCTTTTTACCCTTATTATAATATTTCTCTGTACTCTCTGGTATTCCAGTATTAGTATCAATTTGTACTGTTACATCATCTATCTTAAGTGTTAGTACACCCATATTATCTACATTATCAATCATAGCTAATTCTGGTATATTACCCTCCTTTTTTGATTTCTTGATTATGGATTTAATTTCCTTCCAGGAGTATTTTTCTCTAGCATCATGTAGTACATCTATTACTTGCTGGATCTCATTATAGTGTGCATAGATTGTATCACCTTTATGCTGGGTATCATCTATTGTCTTATAGAATCCCTTAAGTGTATCTTCCTGCATCTTTAAACGTTTCTCATATTTACCTATACGTTTTTGCCACTTCTTTTCTTGTTGGTCATGAACATTATTAACTATCTTTGTACTATAGAACTCATCCACAGTCTTATTAAAATCATCATAATGCTTTGACTCATAATCCTTGTATTTATTTAGAGATATTGGTATAAAGTCCTTATTTACCATCTTGCCATTCTTTTCTTCAACAATTATCTGGCAATCCACGTTATCTTCTAGCTTCCTAAATAGTAGTTTTAGGGCATCATTAAGTTGGATTATTTGCTCCTGTGTAATATTACTACATTGTGTTGATTTATCAATATCTGTATAACTTATTATTTCCTCTGCATATAATCCACCTAGACCATTTGTTGCTAATGTACGTGTTATATCAGTGCTACTATTACTGATCACCCTCTCTAACTCCTCTACTGTTGAGTTATTTAGTTTTATCTCCTTTTGTTCTGGGTAGACATATTCCTTGTGTGCAGTAATATTACGTTGCTGGAGGTGTTTATGTTTTAGTGGTGAGATTATATTATTTTCACTATCTAGTAGTATCACATTACCTTTATCAAGTAATTCTACTATTATCTTGTAGTTATCACTCTTTTGAACAGTAATTTCTACTATTCTATCAAATTCATATTGATTTATTGATGTAATTATTCCACCACTTAAATGCTTTCTTAGTAGCATTGGAAAGTTTGGTGGTATTGTAGGATTAGGCTGTGGGTAATTTGTTAGGTGTATTCTTACACCTGCCTGTATAACTAAGTCTTTTCTTCCCTCACCAGGTTTTCTAAGCTTTATTCTAATAGTATCCTCTGATGGTTGGTATGCCTTATCTATACGTGCATTTACTAGTTCCTCATTTAGTTGCTTAGTTATTGTATGTATATCTACATTAGACATTGATTTAATAATTACATCCTCCTATATATTTTACATATATTTTATTAGCTTTTATTAATAATTAGCTCTACTTAGAGCTTTTTAATGAAATATAAATATTTTATTAGATTATTTAGGTTAAATAAAAATACTTTTTTATTAATTATTTATAAGTATATTGCTTTAATTATAATACTACTAATTCATAATTCTCTATTATAACTTATTTTAGTTATTACTAAATAATTTTTAATCAAACATAAAAAGAGTTAAGTATATACCATTAATAAATTTAATCTAATACTAACAACTAAAAAACGGATTAATGATTGTTGGAGGCCTAAATTATGGATGAATATTATAGAGAAGTAAGAAATATACTCGCAATAATATTAGTACTTAATGTACTTGTGGCGGCCATTAAGATTCTCTATGGTTATCATGCAAACATTCTTAGTATAACATCTGATGGATTTGACTCCCTATTTGATGGTGTATCAAACATTGTAGGAATAATAGCTATCTATATGGCTAGTAAACCATCAGATTCTGAGCATAGGTATGGTCATGCAAAGATAGAAACATTTTCTGCAATAATTATAGCAGTACTACTATTTACAGTAGCAATAGAGGTAATAACAGCAGCTATTGGTAGATTCAATGGTACAGAGATACCACAAGTTACACTAAATAGTTTCATAATACTAATAGCTACACTACTAATAAATATGGGTGTATCCTGGTATGAACGCAAGAAGGGTGAAGAGCTACATAGTGATATCCTAATATCTGATAGTCAACACACAAAGAGTGATATATTTGCTACAAGTATTATTCTTGTAGGATTAGTATTCATACATATAGGATATCCAATAGTAGACCCAATATTATCCATATTTGTAGCTTTAATAATAATCAAGACTGGACTAGAAATACTATTTGATAACCTTAATATCCTCTTAGATAGACAATTACTAACAGATGATGAAATTAAAAGTGTACTATGTGATATACAAGTAATAGATGATATTCATAATATACGTACACGTGGAACACCATCACAGATATACCTTGATATGCATATTGTCGTAAATGGTGATATGTCACTAGAAAAATCACATGATATTGCACATAACTGTGAAAGCAAGATAAAAGAGCAATATCCTAACGTAATAGATGTCTTAATACATGTAGAACCACACAAGGGACTAGAAGATAAAATAGTATATGAAGATTAGTATCTAAGTGAAAATATTATCTAACTGTTACTAAATTACTATAATAAACAATCATCATGATACATTATGATGGTGTATCATTCTCCTTCTTCTTTCTTTTTTTTAATAGGTATGCTCTTTATTGAGTAATTATTCATAAGAACTACTCACATAAAAACATAATAACTTACATTACATATTATTACTATTATTTTAAACTAAGTACTTTAATCATCCTTATTTAGTGAGTGTTAAAATAGTTGTTATTAGTCATATTAATGGTTTTTATCAGATTATGATAATTATCTTATATAATTTAGTAAAGTACTCTTTTATATTATCTGTATTATTAATTCAATTAATATTCATAATAATTAAATATTTTTAAGAATATATCTAAGATATTATATTTCATAGTTAGTAAAATATTTAGTTAATTTAAAGGGGATAATATTCAATGAGTCCAGAGAACTTAAAGACACGTAGTGAATATGGTAGAAATTACCAGTCTGATTATAATCTATTAAAAAAATCAGAGTACTTTGATGAAAAATATTATAGACAACAGTTTAGTAGTGATGAGGATATTGGTGATCCAATAGCACACTTTCTACTTAGTGATAGATACATGGCTACATGTAAGAATTTTAATCCAAAATGGTATAATGATAATTACAGGGATGTGTCAAGCACGGATATCAATCCATTAGTACACTTTCTACGTTATGGCCAAGATGAACATAGATTATATCGTTATGCAAGATTAAGTCATGAATCATTTAAGAATATGGATAATTGTGCTACCATAGAAGAGTACTATAATACTATATATGACTCAGATGTGTTTGACATAGAATATTATCTATCAAATAATGATGTTGATCTTGAGGGACTTGATCCAATCATACACTACATATTAATTGGTGCAAATAAGGGATATAATCCTAGTAAAACCTTTTCTACATATGATTTTGTGGACTCTGATAACCTTGATAAAGTGACAACAAATCCCCTATATCACTTTATTAAGTATGGTTATTCAAAGAAAGTAGAGCCCTTCACTGATAAGTTCCATTATGTGAATAACTTTGAAACATTTTATACTAAGGGTATATTAGAGGATATACAATTACACCTAGAACAGAAGATCTCTATCATTATACCAATATATAATGCATATGAGGAAACTAAGGCTTGTATTACAAGTGTATTACGAAATACCCATATTAACTATGAATTAATACTTATTAATGATTGTAGTACTGATGAACGTATAAGTCAATTATTAAGCCAAGTAGATCGGATACCATTTGTAAAGGTAGTAGAAAATGAGCATAATCAGGGCTTTGTTAAGAATGTTAATCTTGGAATGAACCTGGCCGAAAATGATGTTGTACTCTTAAATAGTGATACAATTGTTACACCTAAATGGTTATCTAAATTAATAATATCAGCCTACAGTGATTCAACTATTGCAACTGTAACACCTTTCTGTAACTCATCAGATATATCCATACCAGAACTTGGAACTATAAGTGATCAATTATTCCTAAATAAGAATGCTTACCAGGTAGATAAGTTATTTAATAATGAATACCTTGAAAGTCCTACAGGTAATGGTTTCTGTCTGTATATTAAGCGTGGAGCTATAAGAAAGCTTGGAGTATTTGATGAAGTATTTGGTATGGGTTATGGTGAAGAAACTGATTTTACATGCAGAGCAAAAGAGGCTGGATGGAAGAATATCCGTAATAATGATGTATTTGTATATCACAGACGTCATGCATCATTTAGTGATGAAAAATCAAGTGAATATAAAAAGAAGAATAAGAGTATTATCCAACAACGTCATGGATATGTGTATGACGCATGGGATGACTTTGTAGCAAGTAGTAAAGTAAAAGAAGCTATAGATACAATAAGAGATAATCTTGTTGAATACAAGAACTCCGAGAAGATATTATATGTAACAGAGATGGATAATGATGTGCCCGTTGTTGATGATAGATTCTATGATATTGCAAGTAAATATGATACATATGTTTTAACAATAAATCGTGCAAATATACGTTTATTCATCTATGATGGAATAGACACATTCCTTAAAATAAGACAATTACCTGTTGTGGATATAGATGATAATAACTACTTTGAATCATTCTATTATAAGATGCTATTAATACTAAAGATTGACTTATTATATGTAAGAAACTTTTATAACTTCTTTACTCCAAAAAGACCTAATCTATCAGTATTTGTAAACTTTACTCATTACATGGAAATACCAATGATTTATGATGGAGCAATATATCAAGATAGAAATATTATGGATGTTATTGAAGAGAAGCTAAATCCACTAGATTCACTTGATGAATGTATAAGTGATAATGAGTCATACTTTGATTTTACTAATAAGAAAATAGCAGTATATACAGCAATCAGTGGAGATTATGATGAAATAGTTACTCCTACACATATAGAGGAAGACTTTGACTACATATGTTTTACTGATAATCCTAATCTTGTGAGTGATTTCTGGGATATTCGTCCAATGGAAGAATTAGATTTAGATGAGATACGTAAAGCACGCCGATATAAAGTGTTGCCACACAAGTATCTTGATGAATATGATTACTCTATATGGATAGATGGTAACTTTGATATAACAGGTTCACTTAAGGATTATATCCATGAATACTCAAGAAATCATAAATTACTAGCCATAAAACATGAGGATCGTGACTGTATATATGATGAAATGGAGGCCTGCCTAGAGCTTGAAAAGGATACACGTGAAACTATGGAATCCCAGATTAATAAATATAAAAGTGAGGGATATCCAGAACATAATGGATTAGTAGCTAGCGGAATTCTCTTTAGAGACCATCATGACAGGGATGTTATTAAAGTAATGGAGGACTGGTATCAAGAGATAGTTAATCATAGCTACCGTGACCAGTTAAGTTTTAACTATGTTTGCTGGAAGAATAATTTCTCTTATGATGAGAGTCTAATATTCTACCCAAAAAATGAGTACTTTAAGAGATTAGGCCACTCAAATTTCAGAGTATTCCTAAAAACATCTAATAGTGCCATAGAGGTTATAAAAGATAAACTTTTAGAACCAACTAGTATAATAATACCTATATAT
>JAJQHG010000088.1 GCA_021199865.1 Methanosphaera sp.
TTTCTACATTGTTCATTCCCTAAATAGATAATTAAGATATGTATTTACTTTTTAGTCTATATTTTCCTGTTTAACTCTTTTTTAGTATAATGGGATTTCATATTCATAGAAATAGTCAGAGTTTTAATAGAGGTTAATATACTAAATCAAGTTAATGATTTAGTTAAATGATTTACTCATTCTTATATACTTCTTTATGATCATTATTTGGTACTATTTGCATCTTTCCATCTTCATACACTGTTTTTAGTTCTTCACCATCATTCATGTAGTGCAGACATATTGCTAGAGCTGCTACCTCTGAGTGTGGCTGATTTGTTACACTAAGATTCCAGTCTGCTAATTCATATACTTCTGTTGGTACACGTGATCCTCCAACAATAATTAGTTTATCTCTACCATTATCTCTTATTGTTGGAATTACATCCTCAACATGCTTTCCATACATTGTTAGGTGTATGATTTCATAGCCATCCCTTTTATGTTGCTTTATTACTGGTAGGTATTTCTTATTATATTCTACTTGGAAGTTTCCACCCCAGTTTTCTACTACACTTTCAACTGACTCTATAATATGCTTATCATGTTCTCCTGATAATATTACTTTATCTGCTCCAAATGCTCGTGCTGTTAAACATACATGTGTTGTTATACGTGTATCTCGTCCTAATCTATGATCTAATCTTAATACTGTTATCATATTTATTCTCCCTATATCATTATAATAGTTAAATATTATCCTTATATCATTACAACAGTTAAATTAATTACTATGAATACTAGGCATACTGCTCTAGCTATCTCATTTGATGCTCCAAGAATATCTCCTGTTACACAACCAAAAGTCTTATCTGCAAGATTTGATAAGTATAATCCTGTTAATGCTGAAACAAATACTGCTATTACTCCTGCTTCACCTAGTAGTAAGCCTCCTATTACTAGGGATACTATTATTGATACCACTAATGCTTTTAGATCCATTCCCTTACGAATCTCTACACCTATACCCTTAGTATCACTATCACCAAATACCATTGAGGTTATCATACTAAGCTTAGTGCATAACTCCATTAATATTACAGATTGTATAAGGTATCCTGATGGTATTGCTCCTAGAGCCATAATAGTAACAATAGAAACAATAAAGAATGTTGCTATTCCACCAGTACCAACAGTAGAATCTCTCATTACACTTAAACGTTTACTTGCATCACCATGTACCATGATCCCATCACCTAAATCCATAACACCATCAGTATGATTAAAACCTGTAAACCATATAATAAAACAATATACTAATGTTGCCACTAGTAATGGTTCTAATATTATATAATCAAGGATATATGCTATTACTCCAACAATTAATCCTAATCCTAATCCAATATAGGGCCATAGTATTACACTGCCAGCCATTTGTTCAATAGTAATATATCTATTGATGGGTATTCTTGTAGAAAAGGAGATTAATCCTAGTACTCCGTCAACAGATGGCTTGATTCTTGCATGTCTTCTAACTGTCTGTTTTTGTTTACCCATCGTTACACCTATGGTTCAAATATTTTAGACATGCATCCAGCTATTAATCCGCCTATTATGTCATCAGCTGATGGTCCTAGAACTCCTAGTATACCTGGCTTATTTTGATCATATATTTTGAAGTTAAATATTGCCTTTGTACCAGCTATCTGGTTAGCTATGGCCATACCCATTATTTCATCCATATAGAGATATGCTGGATCATCATCCACATTAACTCCGCGTATACGGTGATGCTCATAGTCTTCTTCTAGTCTTAGTGCAGCCACTAGGTATGATATTACATTAATATCATCTAGTGCATGTAGTAGTGTTTTTCTAAACTTTTTGCGTGTTTCTTCTTCTGGTTCATCCACACCTACTACTAACTCCATTGCTGCATCTTCCATTGCATCAAGGGTTATACCCATATCTTCCATGTACTTTATTATATCTCTAGGATAGCCTAGCATATCTAATGATTTAGTTATAGCCTTGTTTACTAACTCCTTTGTCTGGTAGTATAATGTTATATCAAATGGTATCTCATGATCCGCTTTTGATCTACATGCAATAAAGATAGTATTATAATAGTTTCCAACCATATTATCTAGCTCATCCTTATTTATTGCATCATTATTCCATGATGTGCTAGTAATAGACTCTGTTACTGTCCTATAAATATTTAGTAGACTAATATTATCAAGCTCTGTGTCAAATAGTATACTTATATTTGTAAAGAACTTATCACTTAGATATTCTACTGATGATATAACAGTTATTCCATCCTCACTTATTACTACACGTTCAAGTGTATCATCATTAAGGTAGTGACTATCAAATCCCCTTGAATACTTAAAATCATAGCCAGACCTATTTGAGAGAATATATAATGGCTCTTCACTTTCAACTATTAAGCCATTAACCTTAGTGTAGGCTGTTATACCCTCCATATTTAAATCCATAATTAACCTCCAATAAATTCAGTTATGCATTAGTATCTATTAATTACTTTATCAATGATTTAATAAAAAAGTATAGAGAAAAATAGTATTGTATAATAAAATTTAGTGAAATATAGATAATGTTTATATGATGAGAAAATAGGAGAGTAAAAAATATGAGTCTAATTATTGACCCACAAGTATCAGGATTATCAGGAAACATGTTCATTGGTGCTTTTCTAGATCTAGGTGTAGATGAAGATAAACTAGTAGATGTAATTAAAACCTATGCAGGTTATTTTGGTAGTGTTGATATAAATATATCAAAGAAGTCTAAGTGTGGAGTAATTACCACCTATGCTGATATACAGACAACGGATAACACAACACGCCACTATGATGAAATCATAAGTCAACTAGATAAAATAACCGAAGATCACTATAGTGATGATATACTAGTAAAGGAGGCTGTTAGTCTAGCAAAGAAGATCTTCAAGACACTGGCTATAGCTGAGAGTAAAGTACATAATAAGAGCCTTGATGAATTACATTTCCATGAGGTAGGATGTGCTGATGCTGTAGCGGATATTATAGGTTCTAGTTATGCATTCTATCTATTAGGACTTGATAAGGAAGAGGTTTATAGTCTCCCTGTGAGTGTAGGATCAGGTAGTGTTAAAACACAGCATGGCATACTACCTGTACCTGCACCAGCCGTGATGAATATATTAGAGGATGTTCCTATAACTGGTGGTAGTGCTAAGTGTGAACTAGCTACCCCTACTGGTTGTGCAATACTAGTAAATATTACAGATAAGTATGTTGAGAGCATGCCAATAACAACAAAAAGACGTGTAGGTTATGGTGCAGGAAGCCATGAGTTAGATACACTTAATGCTTTAAGGTTAATTATAGCTGAGGATAACTATGGTAGTGATACAGTAACAGTACTTGAGACTAATGTAGATACCTTATCTGGGGAAGTACTTGGAAGCATATATGAGGACTTACTAGATAATGGTGCAAGGGATGTTACTATTACACCAACAGTTATGAAGAAGAATAGGCCAGGACACATTATAAAGGTAATATGTAGAAATAGTGATGCAGAAAAACTAACAAATAGATTAATGAAGATAACAGGCAGTCTTGGAATAAGAGTATCTAGATATACTCATCGTGGAGTAGCAAGACGTGAAATAAAACAATACAACTTAGATATAGATAGTAGAAAAGAGTTAATTAACTTTAAGATAGGTTATCTTGATAATGGTGATATTATTAAGGCAACACCTGAATATGATGATGTGAAAAGATTATCAGATGAAAAGGATATTCCTGTGAAGGATTTAATGGATATAATAAAACTTAAATATGAGATGGACGTGTTAGAATGTCAAAACCAAAAGCAATAACTGTACTATCAGGAGGACTAGATTCCTGTGTAGCAACATCGGTGTATAGTGATGATTATGATATAACTGCTCTAACATTTAATTATGGACAGAAAAGTGTTGATGAAGAAATTAAGCATGCAAAAATGATATGTGAAAAGCTTGGAATGAAGCATGTAGTAATAGATCTACCATGGCTAAATAATATTAGTAACTCTACTCTCACAACAGATGAGGAAGTACCACAACCAGGTGATGAAGAGTTAGATGATCTGGATGTTGCAACAGAAACAGCTAAAAGTGTATGGGTTCCAGCACGTAACACAGTATTTTGTAGTATTGCCCTAGCATATGCTGAGAGTATGCATGCTAAGATAATAATAGTTGGATGGGATTATGAGGAGGCCGTCACATTCCCTGATAACTCTAAGGAGTATCTTGAAGCATTCAATAAAACAATAGAATATGGTTCATTTGATGATATAGAAATCAAGGCACCACTAATAGATCTTGATAAAGAGGGTATAGTTAAGAAGGCTAGTGAAGTAGATAGTCCAGTAGAGCTAAGCTACTCATGTTATAAGGGTATGGATAAACATTGTGGTGTATGTGAATCATGTAAAAGAAGAAGGAGAGCCTTTATTGAGGCAGACTTACATGATCCAACAGAGTACATAGAATAGTAGTGAGTAGTATGGAGATAGATTATGATGTTGAAAGAGTACGTAAAACTCTCTCAACACAGGAATTTTATGATAGATTCTCAAATTATGATGAAGTACAAGGTCACTGCAAAGATTGTCCACGATATGATACAAATTATTCTTGCTCACCCATAGAGGATGATCCTAGAGAATATATTCTAAACTATGACTATGTGGATATTATTAAGACACAGATATTCTTTAAGAAAGAGGATTATACAAGGGATTATAGTAAAGAAGAGTTTGATAGTATTATTGATAATACATTCCATAGAGAGCGTGAAATTACTGTAGCACAAATTAAAGAGGAGGAAGCTAGTATGACTCATGCTATGAGTATCATTGGTCCATGTAATGTTTGTGCAAGTGATTGTAAGAAGCAGTATGATAAATGTTTACATCCAGAGATTAGAAGATATTCATTAGCATCCCTTGGTATAGATAGTCAGAAGATATTAAAGGAAGTTTTTGGTATAGAACTAATATTACTAAGTAAGCATCTACCAAAATACATGAATAACCTAACAACCCTATTATATTCAAAGTAGGTAGTAATTAAATAATTACTATTCTAACCACCTCTTTTTAGATGATTTCTAAATTCATATAAGAAAATATTAGAGTCTTCATTTAAGTTATTAAAATCTTCATTTACTATTTTACTCTAAGTGAATTATTTTAAGTAAGTAAATAAATAACTACTAAAAAAATAGTTTAAATAAAAGAGTAGGGGGTTATTAGTCATCTATGACTAATAATATATCATCTTTTTCTACTGTATCTCCCTCAGATACAAAGATCTCAGATATTTGTCCTGAACGATCAGCTTTTATATCGTTCTCCATCTTCATAGCCTCTAATACTGCAACAGTATCTCCTTCTGATATATTATCTCCAACTTTTACTTTAAGTTTTACAATCATACCCTGCATTGGTGAGTTTAATCCATTTTCAATGGATTTCTTGATCTCTTGAGATGATAGCTCCATTTCCATGTAACCTGTAGGAAGTATTTTTACATTGAATACTTCTCCATCTACTTCTACATCATATGCATTTGGTATGTTAGATGCTGTGTATTCTACCTTTGGTTCAGGTATATCTTCTGCTACAGCTTCTCCTTTAAGGAATTTCTCTCCAACAGTTGGATATAATACGTATGTTAAGACATCCTCTTCCTTTTTCATGAGGTTTTCTGATTCAAGTTTTTTACGTGCATCATCAAGTTCAGGTTCTAATAAGTCTGCTGGTCTTACTGTAATACGTTCCTCATCACCATTAGCTTGTTTATATAAGTCCTCATTAATTGGTGCTGGTGGTCTTCCATATGCTCCTTTAAGATATTCTTTTACTTCCTTAGTAATATTACTATATCTTTCACCAGATAATACATTCATTACTGACTGTACACCTACAATTTGGCTTGTTGGTGTAACTAGTGGTGGATATCCTAAATCTTTTCTTACACGTGGAATCTCTTTTAGTACATCAGGATACTTATCTATTGCACTCTGTTGTTTTAATTGAGATACGAGGTTTGATAACATTCCACCTGGAACCTGATAGATTAATACATCTGTATCTACACGAGATGCTAATGGATCAAATAGTGCAGCATATTTTTCATTTAATTCTGCAAAGTACTCCTTTATCTTAGATAATAATTCAAGATCTATTCCTGTATCATGTGGAGTATCTTTTAATGATGCTACAACACTCTCTGTTGGTGGTTGTGATGTTCCACCAGAGAATGGTGATATTGCTGTATCAACAATATCTACTCCAGCATCAATTGCTGCCTGATAACTCATTAGAGTCATACCACTTGTACAATGACTATGTAGGTTTACATCAAGACTTACCTCATCCTTTAGTGCTGTTACTAAGTCTCTGGCTACATTAGGTGTAATTAATCCAGCCATATCCTTGATTGTTATTGCATCACAATCCATTGCCTCTAAGTCTTTAGCAAAATCAACATATGCATCAATTGTATGAACAGGACTTATAGTATAACTAATTGTACCTTGAACATATGCCCCCTGTTCTTTAGCTGTTTTGATGGACATTTCCATATTTCTAGAGTCATTTAGAGCATCAAATATACGGAATACATCTACACCATTTTCATATGATTTTTCTACAAATTCTTTTACTACATCATCTGCATAGTGTTTGTATCCCACTAAGTTTTGTCCTCTTAGTAGCATTTGTATAGGAGTCTTTGTTACATGTTGCTTTATTGTTCTGAGTCTTTCCCATGGATCCTCATTAAGGAATCTTATACATGTATCAAAGGTTGCTCCTCCCCATGCTTCAAGTGAAAAGTAGCCTACATTATCCATGTCTTCTAGAATTGGCACCATATCTTCTGTTCTCATCCTTGTAGCTATGAGGGATTGGTGAGCATCACGTAACCCTGTTTCAATAATTTTTACTTTTGCCATTTTTATGACACCTACTATTGTTTTATGAAAAAATTGATATTAAATTATGTTACATTAAATAACTTTATTTATATTTCACTTAATTTATTATATGTTTAAAGTAATATACTTAGTTTACTATTATATATCTAAAAATTAGGCTTGAATATTAAAATTTGATAAAGAATTAATTAAAATTAGTGTAAAATAGAAGATTAGTAAA
>JAJQHG010000101.1 GCA_021199865.1 Methanosphaera sp.
TTATATAATCTTTTTATATTATTTGTTACATATATTATATAATATACAAAAATATTAATAATATAAAATTTTTCATTTTAATAATTACTTAGTTTTCAATTTTAATTTTATGAGGAGTGGTAGTATGAGCGAAAATAATAATGAACAAATATTTAATAATTGTACAGAAATCCTTTCACAAATAATTAATGATACAAGTGTTCCACGTAACATAAGAAAAGCAGCAGAAGATTCTATAACATACTTAGAAAAGGATGAAGATCCAACATTAAAGGCAAGTACAGTTATATCCATATTAGATGATATTAGTAATGATCCAAACATACCTATACAGGCAAGAATTCTTGTTTGGAACATTTTAAGTGAATTAGAATCAGTTAAAGATTAAGTGTATGAGTAATATATTGTGTTTTAGCTATATCTTCTATATATTCAGATAGAAGAGTAGCTTCACTAATATCCTTACCAACACATATAACACCATGATCCTCTAATAAAATAGCATCCTCATTTTCTAGAGCTTCACTAGCATGTGTAGCTAACTGTTTACTACCAGGTGTATAATAACTAACTCTTGGAATATATTCACTAGTTATCTTACCAAAACCTTCAAGTCTACAAAGCTCTCTTTTACTAAATGCAAAACCAGTAGCATATGGAGAGTGAACATGTACAATAGAATTAACATCACTTCTTTTATCATATACACTAGTATGAAGACTAGTTTCCATTGATGGAACTTTATCATCAATAGATGAATAACTTTGATCACTAAGATTTAACTTAATTATATCATCATATTTAAGAGTCTTAAAATCAGTACCTGAAGCTGTAATATACACATATTCTCTTGATTTATCAATTATACTAATATTTCCAGACTTAGCAATACTCATATTTCTATCATATAAATAATGAGCACATTTAACAATTTCTTCAATAATCTTATTATCCATAATATCCCTCTTAATCATCAGTAAAGTCTAATATCTGTAATGTTCCCTTATTTAGTACAGGAACTTGTCCATATGTTGGTGTAATATTATATATCTTTTGGAATTCTGTTTGTTTCTGGAATGTACCAGAATTAAGTAAATGTATACCCTTATATTTTACATGTGAATTTATATGAACGTGTCCTGTATGAAGCACATCTGGTACTTGATCAATAACCATATAATCCTCAAATTCACTTGCAAGTGATGTTCTTTCACCATAAATTGGTGCTAAATGACGTTTTTCTAATAGTAATCTCATAATTTTATCAGTATCAGCATGAGTATAATTTAGAGCCATAACAATATCATCAAAGCTACGTCCATGATAAACTTCTACTAATATATTATCAAGGTTCACTAATGATGGATTACTTACCATTTCAATATTTTTCTGTTTACATAGACTCTTAGCATAATCCTCTGTAATAGCAGGCTGTGGTTCTGCTAGACGTGTAGCATCATGGTTTCCTGGAGATAATATAATAGGTATATCTGTAATATCACCTAATAGTCTTGCTGCCTCTTCATATTGTTCATATATATCCTTGATTTTTAGTTCATTTTCCTGGTTTGGATATATACCTATTCCATCAACAAGATCTCCACCAATAACAAGATACTTAACACTATTAGCTATATCCTGTTTAGATTCATCACCCTGATTACCATTAATCCACTTAATAAAACGATTAAATGAATCTTCATCAAATTGTTTACTACCAATATGTATATCTGAAATAAATACTATTGAGAAATCCATTTCTTTATCAATAATTTTTTGTCTTTGAATTCCAGGATATACAATTTCATCAGCTCTTATCAGATCACCATTACTACTACCACTTACACCTATAACTTCATCCTTTAGTATTGTCTGAGTATTATTATAAACATTCTCATTATCCTTTAAGACTAATACAGTGTTTTTTCCTGTTGGATCTTCTATTTCTATTATCTTATGACCATTCTTCGTAGTACTAATACTGTTTACTATACCAATAGCATGTAAATTATCAATATTTGTCTTAGTAGTTTTTAGATCATTAATCTTTGAGAACTCAGGGTTTTGTTGTATTATACTTCTAAGCTTTTCATATCTACTATTAAAATATTTATTTAAATCATTAATATTTCCATCAGTATATGATTTATTTGTTGTATTAAGTAAGACTTCATATGACATATCCATATTTTCCCTGATTTTCTTGGTCTCAGGGTTCTCTATGATTGATTCATAGATCTTATTTCTTTCATGTTCCTGGTAATTTCTTATAGTCTTAGTAGTTATAATATATTGGTCATCTTCATTCTCCTCAAGATATTCTATTAACTCATTAATTAAGTAATCATAATCTTCATTACTCTTTATTTCCCTATATGCATTATTATTCAGTAATATATCTGCTTCCTGAAATTTCTTTATAATATCTTGAGACATATAATCAACTACCTTCCTAATTCTATATATTAATTATATCATTTTCTAATTAATATAATATATTTTTTAACTAAAAAAACTAATACTATAAATAATAAAACTATAAACAATTAACATTTTATGGTAGGTGAATTATGCCAAGAATTTTAAGAGTAATACTTTTTATTGTAGCTATCCTTGTAGTTTTTGAGGTAGGATTATTTGCTTCATATGCATTAATTTCACCATCAACAACAGATCCTGGTGAAATAATATCCACACAAATAGAAGATGTTACAGACTTTGTGGAATCATTATTTGGTGAGACAGAATTAAATAGTCAGGATTCATTAAACATTACAAATGAAGAAGAAGTAGGATTAATGTTAAATAATCTAACAAATCTTAGTGTTGATATATCATCGCTCTCAGCTAAAGTATCTACTAGTGATACAGGTAATCAAACTGTAACTATTACTGCTACAGCATCAGGTGATGTTCAATCATCAACAGATAGTGGAATACAGATTCTTACAGGACAAAGATATAGTATCACAGCAACAGCTACTGGTGAAGTATATTCAACTGGACGTGTAGAAATTGATGTAGATACAATTCAAGTAACTGAACAAATTGTATTATATAACCAGAATAACACTACAAACATTAATAACAGTTCTATTGATAACTTGGTTAATTATACACAAAATACTTCTTCACAAAATAATACTACTGTAGCAACTAATACTCAAAGTAATACAAGTTCTAGAGCAAGAGCATAATTGGACTCTAATGTTCTTATTTAACTTTTTTTTAATTATTTTATTATTTTATAAACTATTTTTAAGCTTAAAATATTATTATAACATACATACTTTTTATTTAAATATAATAAGATATAAAATCATTTTATTTTGAATAATGTATCAACTAATAATATATAATATTAATTATACATAGTAGATTAAGATAAAATTATAACAATTATTTAATTATAATTTAATGATGATAATAAGGGGTTTTATTATGATTAGTTTAATAGGAATAGGTTCTAAACGTGAACATATAACACTAAAAGCAGTAGATAAAATAAAAGAAGCTGATGTAATAATAGCATACTATCCATACCTAGAACACATCGAAGACTTATTAGAGGGAAAAGAAGTACTAAGACGTGGTATGGGTGATGAGATGGAGCGAGTAGAACTAGCAATAGAAAAAGAGAAAGAGGGAAATAATGTTGCTATAATAAGTTCTGGTGATCCAGGAATATATGGAATGGCTAATGTATACTTCCAAATAATAGATAAGTACACAGACCTGGAGTTTGAAGTAATACCTGGAGTAACAGCAGCAACATATTCTGCTAGTGCACTTGGAGCACCACTACATGACATGGCAATAATAAGCTTATCTAATCTACTTACACCACTAGAAGAAATTGAGAGAAAAATAAAGTATGCTGCAATTGCTGATCTAGTAATAGCATTTTATAATCCTAAGAGTAAGACTCGAACAGAACCATTTGAGAGAGCCTGTGAAATATTAGTTGAGAATAGAAACCCTGAAACACCTGTAGGTATTGTTAAGACTGAAGGAACAGAAACTATTACACATATATGTAAGCTTGGCCAACTAAAAGATCAGGATATTCATATGTCAACAACAATTATAGTTGGAAACTCCATGACATATGTTAAGAAGGGACACATGATTACACCACGCGGATATAAGATGAATGCAAAATTACCTGAACAGACAGAGGAATTTTATGAAAGATTCTTCAATGGTGATATACAGGAAGGACGTAATCTTGAGTGTGAATACTTCCCATGTCATGATGGTCAGGAAAGCTGTACCTTCTGTTACTGTCCATTCTATCCATGTGCTGATGGATCAACTGGTGGTAACTGGATCACAGATAAGAATGTGTGGAATTGTAAGGATTGTAACTGGGTACATAAACAGGAAGTTGTTGATGAAATCCTAGACTATGTTAAGGATAATATCAAGTCAATGGATGATTTTGATAAAAAGAAGAAGGACTTATTAAAACTTAGAAGAGCAACAATATACAAGACAAGAGATCTTGATTTTAATCGTAATTATGATTTAGATAATTAAGTTTAAATCTTAATTATATACAACTTTTTATATACACTTTTTTTTATTTTATTAATATTTGATATATGATATTTGGTATACAATATATAGATTTATACTATTTTTATTATTCAATTTGACATATATTAATGATTGTTTAATAAAATTTTTACACTTGCAATGCACGTCTTTTTTTCAATAAAATACAGAAATAATTATAAAATTTATAAAAAAAATAATAAAAATTAGTGAAAAAAATAGAAAATTTATAATTCTATACTACTTATAACTCTACACTAATTTTAGCCTCATATACAGTGACAGCCTCACCTTCCATGGTAGCAGTTAGGTAATCATCATGATCTGTTACTTTAATAACTAGGTCACCACCAGAAAGATGAGCTAGAACCTCATTATCTAATACATCTGTATAATTACCTATTAATACACAACTAGTTGTACCTGTACCACAAGCATATGTGAATCCTGCACCACGCTCCCATGTTAATATATCAATTTCACCACGTGATAATATATTAACAAAGTGTACATTAACCTTCTCGGGGAATGCTTCATGAGTCTCAAGTAGTGGACCATAATAATCTAGATCTATATCCTCAATATTAGTATTAGTAAAGCATACTGCATGTGGATTACCAACACTAACAGCACTCATAATAATATCCTCATTTTCTAGTGGAACTTTCTCATTAATAAATTCCTCACTGTTACCACTAGGAGCAATTGCTGGTATATCCTCTGGTTTAAAGAATCCCTTACCCATATCAATTGATATACTCTTTACAACATCATCTTCAACTGTTAGTCTTGCTTGCTTAATATCTTCCATAGTCTCTATTTGCATGGTTTCTTTCTTTACGATATTATTGTCATAGACATATTTTGCTAGACATCTAATACCATTACCACACATTTGTGCTTCACTACCATCACTATTAAATATTCTAAATTTTACATCAGCAACACTAGATTCACATGCAAATATTACACCATCACTACCTACACTAAATCTACGTGTACATAATGAGTCACTAATACTGTTTTTTGATTCTTCTGGTATTACTTCACCATCAGTTTCATTAATTACAATATAATCATTTCCAAGTGCATGCATTTTAGTAAATTCTATTTCCTTAATCATTTTAATAACCTTGTTGGTACATGTTGACCATTAAATAGATCACTGAAGCTTTCTCTACGTCTAATAACATCAACTTCTTCTTTGTTAACCATTACTTCTGCTGGTCTAGGTCTAGAGTTATACTGGGATGCCATAGTATATGCATATGCACCAGCATTTAATATAGCAAGAAGGTCACCTTCTTCTAATTCTGGCATTAATCTATCACGTGCAAATAGATCTCCAGATTCACATACATTTCCTGCAACATCAATCTTCTCTACAGGCTCATCATTCATACGGTTAGCAACAACTATATGATGATATGAACCATACATTGTAGGTCTAAGAAGAGTATTAAATCCACAGTCTACACCAGCAAACTTACGATAGCTCTGCTTAATAGTGTTAACTCTTGTAAGTAATACCTCAGAATTACCTACTAGGAATCTTCCTGGCTCAATATACATTGATGGTGAACCCATATCATATTCTTCTAGTTTAGATTTATATAAAGCAATAATATCACTAGTAAATGTTTCAAGATCTAATTCTTCTTCCTCTGGCTCATATGGTATACCAAATCCTCCACCAAAGTCTAGGAATTTAAAGTCTACTCCAATCTCTTGGTGTACTTTTCCTGCAATATCCATCATTGTCTCAACAGCTAACATGAATGGTTCACTCTCAAGAATCTCTGAACCAATATGTGAATGCATACCTATAGGCTTAAATCCTAGATCTATTGCTCTTTGATATACTTCTACTGCCTCATCTTCCTTTATTCCAAACTTACTTTTTGGTCCACCAGTAATACAGTGTTCATGATGTCCTGCTTCTACCATTGGATTTACTCTGAATGATATTTCTTTGCCCTTTGTATTCTCAATTGTACTTAGACGTTCTAGTGCAGATATACTGTCAAGATTTATTGTTACACCAGTTTCATTTGCATACTCTAATTCCTCTGTAGTAACATTATTACCAGTAAATACTATACGATCAGGACTGTAACCTGCAAGTAGTGCTGTATATATTTCACCTGGACTTACTGCATCAATATAGCTACCCTCACTTTCTAGTACCTTCATAACAGCTAGGGATGTGTTAGCTTTTGCTGCATAACACATGTGTAGGTCTGGATATTTACTACTAAATGCAGTGTATAACTTATTATAATTATCTCTTATTTTCTCTTCATCAATCACATATAATGGAGTACCATACTCTTTAGCTAAGTCATTAGCATCAATATCTCCAATAATTAAGTGATCATTTTCTATTTTTGTGTTAAAATCATAAACCATAGTATTGATTCCTTAAATATTGTTTAGGTTAAAAAAAGATTATATATTATTATATATCAAAAAAAAGTTCTTTTTTATAATTATGATTTTCATTATTAATAAATATTTATAGTATATCTATAATTATATATAATAATCCTAAAGATGAATGCTTTATATTATATAAAATAATGTTATAATTTAATCAT
>JAJQHG010000023.1 GCA_021199865.1 Methanosphaera sp.
CAATATAATAATATCAAAAATATAGGCAGTAAAACATGATAAATAAAAAAATTGAAAACATTGAAGACCTACTGGAATTCTTCCATAACAAGAAATGGTATAGGGATAGAATAGAACACATTGAAGAGATACCAGTACGTAGAGCAAAGTATAGTTCTAAGGATACAAATTTACCAAGACCTCTAGCAAACTATCTGGATAGTCATGATATAAAACTATACACTCATCAATATGAAACCCTAGAACATGTGCGTAGGGGTGAGAATGTAACAATCACAACACCAACAGCTAGTGGAAAAACACTCTCATTCACACTACCTGTACTAGAGGATCTATGTAACAACAAAAATGATACTGCACTATATATTTATCCAACAAAGGCCTTAGCAAATGATCAACTAAAGAGTATGCTTGATATTGATAATGAGTGTGAACTAGGAATATATCCAGGAAAATATGATGGAGATACCACAAAGTATGAGAAAAAACAGATAAGGGATCGCTCAAGACTAGTAATTACTAATCCCTATGAATTACATTTAATATTACCATTCCATTACCAATGGGAAAGGTTTTACTCAAATCTTAAGTATATAATTATTGATGAAGCACACCAATATCGTGGAGTGTTTGGGTCAAATATGGCACTACTTATTCGTCGACTTAAACGTATATGTAAATATTATGGTTCACACCCCAAGTTTATTATCTCAACAGCTACACTAGCAAACCCTGAGGAATTTAGTCAGAAACTTACTGGTGAAACATCACATATTGTTACAGATAATGGTTCACCATCGGGTAAGAAGTATTTTGTGATGTTTAATCCATATGCTATTGAGTCAAAGAATCCCTCCACACATAATGATACACTAAAACTATTTAACTGCTGTGTAGAGAATAATTTCCAGACAATGTGCTTTGAAATATCACGTAAAATGGCAGAAGTAGTGGCTCTTAGGAGTCAGAATGAACTTACAAAGAAGGATATAATAGATAAGAATCAGGTGACAGCATATCGTGCAGGATACAGTGTAGAGGAAAGAAAAAATATAGAGGATGATCTTAAAGATGGAAAGATTAGAGGTATTGTTACAACTAATGCCCTAGAACTTGGTATAAATATTGGGTCTCTTGATAGTGTGATAATATCTGGTTATCCCGGTACACTAATATCCACATGGCAACAGGCTGGTCGTGCAGGACGACAGAAACAGGATTCATTAGTAATATTAGTAGCCTTCCAGAACCCTCTAGATCAATACTTTATGAAGCATCCTGATGACTTCTTTATAAAAGATGAGAATGGTGTAGTAAATCTTAATAAGACTCCTGAGAATGCTATAATAGATCTTAATAATGCACATATACTACGTGAACACCTTAAATGTGCAGCATTTGAGAATGAATTGAAAATTAATGAAATAGAAAACTTTGGCTTTGATGATACAGGAATAGTGATAGATGAAATTAATGATCTGGAAATGGAGAACATATTATCCTATGATAGTAGTAATGATCAATGGAGATATAGTGATGAAAGAGTATTATCAAGGGATAAAACACCAAATCTAGAAGTAAACCTTAGTGATGTGAGAAATGACACATACCACGTATTTAATGGTCGAAAACTATTAAAATCAGAAGAACAACTTGAATACATGAATGAACAACAAGCATTTCGTGAAGCACATGAGAATGCTGTTCTTATACATAATGGAGATACTTATATTGTACGTGAACTGGATATACAGAATAAGAAGGTCTATGTTAAAAAGCAGAATGTAAACTATTATACACAGGCACTAAAAAAAGTTGATGCTGAAATTGTACGTCAAACAAAGAGTTGTGATATTGAGGATATTCATCTAAGCTTTGGTAATCTTAATGTAACAGAGAAGTATGATAAGTATAATATTGTCTATAATGGTAAGATTACCTCTTCTAAGAGACTTACTCTTCCACCATTAAAGTTTAATACTAAAGGTTTCTGGTTTACAATTCCCTACTCTATACGTCAACACTTAGAGGAATCATTAGTATATGATAATAAGTTTAAGGACGTGTTTATGGGTTCACTACAGGGAGTGGAGAATGTTATATTATCAATTATTCCTAGTCGTATAATGTGTGACTCACATGATCTTGGTGGAGTAGTAAAGAATATGCATGAGGATACTATGAATAGTACAATTTTCATATATGATGCATTTGAGGGTGGAATTGGTCTAACAGATAAAATAACAGCACAACTAGAAAACAAGGAACACCCAGAACAGGAAAATCATGATCTTTTTGATGAAGTGATAAGAATAGCCTATGAAACTGTTAGAGACTGTGATTGTAGTGAGGGATGTCCTGCATGTATATATGGTTCACAAGATCAATTAGATAATAAGAATCTTAATAAGGCTGGAACACTGATGATACTAGAGGATCTACATAATATAATCAAGAAGGATAATGATAACTAGTAGTACTTGTACAATAATAGTAGTACTAAAACTTAATAGTTCTTCTAATAATAATTACTAAAAAAATAGTGGGGATTAAGAGTAATCTTCACAACCAAATACTCTATTTTTAGGGATTACTTCTCTTTTTGTTGGCTTTTCTCATAGTCAACAATTGATGATGTAAACCTACACTTTGGAAAACCTGTACAACCAATAAATTCACCGTATCGTCCCATACGCTTTATTAAATCATTTCCACAGTCAGGACATTTACCTACAACATCATTACTTGATTTTTGTCCACCATTTGCACATTCAAAGTCAAGACATGCTCTCTGTCTTGGTTTTCCATATGATATTAATGGCAAGCCACATTTTTCACACTTTGTTTTTAATACATTTGCACCTGCTGGTAGTGAATAAGTCTTCTTACAGTCTGGATACTTACTACATCCAACAAATTTTCCTCCACCTCTTGGTGATGATACTATTATAAGATTTCCTCCACAACTACATTCTCCTACAACACGACTCTGTTCATATGCACTGAAGAGTTCCTTACCAATATTTTCCTGGTTTTCATCTATTGAGTCAAGTATTCCTGTTAGCTCATCTTTTGCTTCAGTTATTACTTCATCCTCAGTGATATCATCATTCTTGATACTTTCAAGGTCTTCTTCAAACTCACGTGTCATCTTCTCACTAGTTATACGTTCAGAGTACTTTTCTAATGTATCAATAATTTGTTCACCTAGCTGTGTTACCTCTATCTTATTTGATTCTACATATTTACGTGTGTAGAGTATTGATACAATATTTGCACGTGTAGACTTTGTTCCAAGCCCTCTTTTTTCTAGTTCTCTTATAATGGATGCCTGATTATATCTTGCTGGTGGTTTTGTCTCTTTTTCTTCGCTTTTTACTTTAGCTTTTATCTTATCATTCTCTTCTATGTCTGGGAATTCCTCATTCTTTACCTTCTTATATTGGTATGGATCTAAATCTAGCCATCCCAGAGTTGCTATTCTCTGTCTAGAAAAGCTGAATGGTTCTCCACCAATATCTAGGTCTACCTTTATTGATTCTAGCTCTGCTGGTTCTCCAAAGATACTTATGAACCTATATGTTATGAGATCATATATCTTCTGTTCATCATCGGATAATTCTTTTGGTAATTGTCCTGTTGGATGTATAGCAGGGTGTGCTTCATCCGTCTTTTTACCCTCATGTGGTTTGTATGGTTCTTTTAGGCTCTTAATCCTTGATGTGTACTTTGGATTCTTTGATAATTGTTTTAATATGTTTGGTAGTCCTAGGCTTTCTGGTAGCTTCTGTGAAGATGTTCTAGGATATGATGTGTATCCTTCTACATATAGGTTCTGTGCTATTTGTTGTGTTTTTCGTGGTGTGAATCCAAACTGGGCATATGCCTCTGATTGTAGTGTTCCTAACTCGAATGGTACTGGTAAGTCTTTTTTAAACTTACGATTTGTTATCTTTTCTACTAGGGCATCTTTTCCTTTACAGTTTGCTAAGATCTTTTCTGTTTCCTTTTTATCAAATATTTTACCCTTTTTATGGTCTGCTACTATGGATTTTGTTAGTTTTGCCTTGATTAACCAGTATGGTTCTGGTACAAACTTATTTATTTCACGTTCTCTGTCTGTTAATATGGCTAGTGTTGGTGTTTGTACACGTCCTGCAGATAATTGAATATATCTGTTTGTTACCTTTGATACTGAGTCTGTCATTGCCTTAGATATGTTTACTCCAAATAAGTAGTCTAGTATGTGTCTTGCTTCTCCACTATCTACCCATTTCTTATCCTCTTTTAGAGGGTATGCATCAGAGTATGCTTGGAGTATATCTTTACGTGTTAATGCTGAGAATTTCATACGAAATGCTTTATCTATACTTTCTGATCCACAGATTTCATTTAATGCATTGTATCCTATTAGTGTTCCCTCTGTATCATAATCACATGCATGTATGTATCTGTCAGCTGTTTTTGAGAACTTCTTTATTAGATCAATATAGTTTTTTACGTACTTTTTTGATTTATCAGTCTCATATAATGGCACCCATTCTACATCGTATAACTTCTTACCTTTCGTTTTTGCTTTAAGTGAAAATAGATGACCTACTGCTGATAATACATTTATCTTATATCCATCCTCTTTTTCTATCTCATAATATGGTACTCTTTTATATGAATTCTTGACTGGTGAATCAGATAATGCCTTTGCTACCCTTTCAGCTACTTTAGGCTTCTCACATATTATTAATTCACTCATTTATTCTTTCTCCTTAGTATTTGGTTGTATTAGATTAGTATTAATTAGTAATATTAGTTTATCTAGCTTTTCTAATTATACTTTTATAGACTATTTTGTTTCACTTTTATTTATTGAATCAATATGTTATATAATAACATTATATCCACGTATTATATATTAATGTGTTAAGTATCACTTAAAGAAACTATATCTTATTTATGGTAATTTATTAAATAGAAAACCATTGAAACACTATATTATATCCTATAAGTAGAAATACACTTAATATAACCCAGTATAGGTTTGTATACTAATAATAACATCTTTTTTTGCTAATAAAATAATACATTTTACTTCTAATAAATATTATACTATTAGATGTATCTATAAACTAGGAACTTCTTTGAATAATTATTAATTAGAAGTACTACTAGAAATTATATTAAGAATAGATTGGATGTTGTTATTATTTTAATTGGAGTTATATCAGATACACATATACCATATCGTAGTAGAAGTATACCTAGTAAAGTTTTTGATGTATTTAAGGATGTTGACATGATCCTACATGCAGGCGATATAGAAGAGGTAAGTGTAATAGAAGAACTAGAAAAGATTGCACCAGTGAGGGCAGTTCATGGAAACTGTGATCCATACATTGGATATAATGAGAGTGAAGTAATAGAAGTAGATGATGTGACTATTGGTCTAACTCATGGAACAGTATATCCAAAGGGTGATAAACAACAATTATATTATAAGGCTAAAGAGTTAGAGGTGGATATTCTTATAAGTGGACATACTCATCAAGCATTAATAGAACAATATGATGATGTATTATTACTTAATCCAGGTAGTCCTACACAGCCACGACTAACAGATCCAACAGTAATGCTACTAGAAATAGATGGAAGTAAGGTTGATGCCCAGATAGTTAAAGTTGGAGCACCTACCTGTAAAGCATTAGATATATCACAGTTTAGGAGATAGTACTATGAGTAGATGGAAAGCAAAACATGATAAGGAACACTACTATAAATTAGCAAAGAAACAGAATTATAGGTCACGTGCATCATATAAACTAAAACAGTTAGATAAGAAGTATGATCTCCTAAAGAAGGATTATAATGTAGTGGATCTGGGAGCTGCTCCTGGTGGATGGAGTCAAGTAGTAGCCGAAAAAATAGGTGAAGAAGGAACAGGATCAATAATTAGTGTAGATCTTGAATATATTAAGCCCATAGATCATGAAGCATATACAGGTATAAAGGGTGACTTCACAACAATAGAAGTACAAGAGATGATCACAGAACTAATAGATGGAAAAGCAGACATAATATTATCTGATGCATCACCAAAACTAACAGGAATCAAGGATATTGATAACTTTAGAGCATACGACTTATCCATGGCAGTGCTGAGTATTAGTGATAATATCCTGAAAAAAGAGGGTACACTGATTATGAAGGCCTTCCAAGGAGAAACATACCATGATTTAATAAAAGAACTAAAAAAGAAGTTCAAAATTGTTAAAACAACAAAACCTAACAGTTCAAGAAAGAGAAGCTCCGAGATGTATGTGATAGCCCAACGCTTTAAAGGAGCAAATAAGAATAATAATTCATAAGAATAGTTATGAATATTTCTAATAAATTAAGATGTGACTTAAGTTAATACTTCCTAGAAAAAAAGGATTTAATAATTCATTCAAATAATTCTATATTAAAAAAAATAATGTTGTTTGGTGTGGATGTTTAGAGGAGTATTTTAAGTTGATATGTTATTATATACTCCTTCTGCTTCTTCTAACTGACTATTTGCTGTGCTTATCAGATCATTAATATCATCTTGTGATTCACCATTATTTATACTACTTTCTATCTCTGCTATCGTCTGATTTGCCTCTGATAGTTTAATTTTTCCCTCGTTAAACGTTGTTTTAGTTGTAGTATCAGGAGATGTTCCTAATCTTTCATTCAAATCATCATATTGACTTGTTAGATTATTGTAATGTGATTTGATCTGATTTAATTGATCATATGATGAACCACTATCAACAGTTGTTGTCACAGTGTCTGTTACTGAGGCTACCCCCATGTAAGCTATTACAAAGACTGTTATCAATAATAGGATTACAGCAAGTAGTGATATGGTTAAAGAAGTTGTTCTAAATAACCTTAACCTTGATCTCTTCATGTAAAACCCCTAATTTTTGATCTATACTTAATTATTCATATCATTTTAAGTATTGTATATTAATGTATATATCTATAGATATTAAAATTTTTTTAATCATGATGATTCATATAGAATAACCTTATATAATCATGACAACTTAATATATTAATAGTTAGTTTTTGTATTACATA
>JAJQHG010000115.1 GCA_021199865.1 Methanosphaera sp.
TTTGAAAATCTTTTTAATTAGATTATTTTATTATCTAAATGAAAACATTATTATTACCATATTTTTTCATACTCATAAGTATCAGGTATTATTAGTATTTCCCGTCTAGCTTTTTCTATATCATCTGATTCTATCAAATCTAGGTATACTTCATTTGGAATCTTAAAATAATGATATATGCTGTTATCTAGGTATCCTATTTCTAGAATTGATTCATTCTTATGATATCCAATGTATTTTATATGGCTACTATCAACATATATCTTCTTCATTTTATCACTAAGAATTTTTCATTGCTCTATTTTCAAATGGACAACTTGCTATACAATATGTGCATCCATCTGTGTAACCAATACATTTAGACTTATCATAATATACTTCATTATTTTCAATATAGAGAGCCTGATTAGGACAATTCTTTACACAGTTAAAACACTTGATGCACATCTTAGGTACGATCTTAGCTACAGGACTTTCTTGGGTAGTAATTTCTACAGGCATATCTGTAGTAATTAATAGTATCTTGTGTCCAGGGCCAATATGATCATTAATTAATAGGTTACTGTTACCTATTCCTCCAAGATTAGCTTGCTGTGCTACCATAGAGAAATTAATTGTTCTATCTAATTGGTCAATCATATATGTATGATAACCATTATCCTCTATAAAGTCACATATTTTAGTCATTAAATCAGTTATAACTACATATAACTGTTTATATTTTGCTTTTAGTGATCTGTCTGGTTCTACACCTAATAATTCATCATCCATTTGTATGATTCCAACAATAGTATTTTCATACATATCATCAGTCGTATATTCAGGGGGTAAGTGTGTATAGGCAATATCTGATACTCCAAGACTATGACAATAGTTTTCAAATTCTGGGATAATATTATTATTCATTATATAATCCTCTAAGTAGTGCTATTTCATTCTTATATCCTTCCACGTCATTAGGTGTCTCAAGATAGAATGGCAGATCTCTAAGTTTTTCATGGTTAATTATTTCTGTTATTGCATTTAATCCTATTTTACCATTACCTATTGTTTCATGACGATCCTTATGGCTATTTAATCCAAATTTACTATCATTTATGTGTATAGCCATGAGATTATCTAGTCCTATAATACTATCAAAGTCATCTATTACTCCATCAAGATCATTTACTATGTCATATCCACCATCATATACATGGCATGTATCTAGACATACACCAATTTTATCTTGAAGTTCAACACCATCAAGTATAGCTCTTAGTTCCTCAAAGTTACGACCAATCTCGGTACCTTTACCAGCCATTGTTTCAAGTAAAACAGTTGTCTTTTGATCTTCACGTAGTAACTTATTTAGTGACTCAATAATTAACTCTATACCCTTATCAGCTCCCTGTTTTACATGACTTCCAGGATGAAAATTATACATATTATTAGGTAGTTGATCCAGTCTTTTTAAATCATCCTCAAAAATAGCAAAAGCATTTGCACGTGTTTTCTCAGACTTTGATGCTAAATTAATAATATATGGAGCGTGTGCAAGAATAACATCCATTGTTGTTTCATTCATTAATTTTTCTAATGCATTAACATCCTCTGGATCTAAAGGCTTAGCATTTCCTCCACGTGGACTTCTAGGAAAGAATTGAAATGTATTTGCATCTATACTTAAAGATTCTAAACCTATATTTTCGAATCCTTTATTGATTGATAAATGAGCTCCAATTGTAAACATAAACTTTTCTCCTTTAATTCTATATATTCCCTATTAAAATATTAATACTACAAAATATATAATTCTATATAATAATGATTGAGGAATACTATGGAGAGCAATAGGATTTTAGTTACTGGTGGATCAGGCTTTATTGGTACAAATTTAGTTAATGAGCTATGTAGTAGGGGACATGAAGTTGTAGCTGCAGATCTACTAAACAATGATAGAGATGATTATGTACGTACAGATGTAAGAAACTATAGACAAATTGAGCGTACACTAGAAGATGAGGGATCATTTGACTATGTATATCATCTAGCTGCAGAGTATGGTAGATGGAATGGAGAAGCATATTATGAGAACCTATGGCAGACAAATGTTATAGGAACAAAGAATATGATACGTCTTCAAGAAAAAAATAAATTTCGTATGATCTTCTTCTCATCAGCTGAAGTATATGGAGATTATACGGGCATCATGTCTGAGGATGTTATGGAGAATAATCCAATAAAAGATACTTATCAAATGAATGATTATGCAATAAGTAAGTGGGCTGGAGAACTAATGTGTATGAATTCAGCAAAGATGTATGACACAGAAACAGTTCGTGTACGTCCAGTAAACTGTTATGGTCCAGGAGAGCATTATACTCCTTACCGTGGATTTATACCAAAATTTACTTATCTTGCTCTACATAATAAACCCTACACTGTATATAAGGGACATAAAAGAATTATAGACTATGTGGGAGATACTGTAAAAACCTTCGCTAATATTGTAGATAACTTCATACCTGGAGAGGCATATAATGTTGGTGGAAATAATGAATGGGAAATGGATATTAAGGACTATTCAGACCTAGTTCTTGAGGCAACAGGTCGTGATGATAGTCTTGTTACATATGAAGAAGCAGAACCATTCACTACACAAATTAAAACAATTGATTTTTCAAAATCAATAAAGGATCTTAAACATGACCCCCAGGTTGATCCAAAAGAGGGTATTAAAAAAACAGCTGAGTGGATGAAATGGTATTATAGATTAGATGATTAATCTATATTTTGATCTTCCCCTATTTTTTATCTATTTTTAAATTATTAAATATATCATTTAGTTTTAATCCAATAGCTTCACGACTATAATTTTGTGACTGTTGGAATCCTTCTGTTTGTAATTTTTCATATAATTCTTTATCATTAAGGAGTTTTAGTATTTGATTGCTAAGTTCAACATAGTTTTTTGGTTCAAAGAATAATCCACCTTTTTTACCACTAGCTTCTACAACTGGTGGTATTTTGGCTGCAACAAATGGTGTTTTTAGACTCATAGCCTCAATAACTACTATGCCGAAGCCTTCAACGATACTTGGTAGACAGAAAACATCAGATGAATTAACTACTTTCATAACATCCTCATGCTTTTCTATAAATCCTAGAAATTCTATGTTATCATCTAATTTCTTCTCAGTAGTTAATTTTTTTAGTTCTTCATCCATTGGTCCAGTACCAATAATTTTACACTGAATATCAGGTATTTCCTCTTTAACTATTTCAACAGCTCTAATTAAGTCATCTACTCTTTTATATTCAACAAGTCGT
Source organism: Methanosphaera sp. (assembly GCA_021199865.1). Classification (GTDB taxonomy): domain Archaea; phylum Methanobacteriota; class Methanobacteria; order Methanobacteriales; family Methanobacteriaceae; genus Methanosphaera. The sequence goes on from JAJQHG010000115.1 coordinate 3,313, forward strand.
GCCACACAACTAATAGTCGGTTTATCATATTTTTCTGATTTAACTAGTGGAAAGTCAACAATATTATGAACAGTTTTGATTCTATCTGCTGGTAAGTATGGAAGTAGGTTTTCATGTGTATAGTCCGATACTGGTAAAGCTAAATCAATATCGCGACTTAAAAAGTATCTCTCCATTATATCTCCAAATAATCCAGTTATACCCATTGTTTCAACCCATCTTCCTATCCATACGTCATGATATCTGGCAACTATAGGTATACCTAGTTTTCTTGAAACTCTCCATGCAACAAGATATGTTATAAAGTTATATCCAATAACGATGTCTATATCCTTGAGTTTTATAGCCTCTTTATATGCATCATACATGAAGCGTAATCTCTGTATAAATGATCCTTTCTGTGTATAGTTATGTTTTGAACCACAACATATTACATGAATATCCTCTAAGTAAAATTCTTCACTGTTATTTTCATCATGTGATGTTAGTACAGTTATATTATTATATTTTGATAGTTCTCTAGCTTCATTAAAAGCACATACCTCTACTCCACCTTTTATCTCTAGATCTTCACTGTGAGGGAAGTATTCTGTTATAATGCATATATTCATGCTAATTCACCTAAGTTTTATAGAATAAATATTATTTTCAGGAGGTTAAAAGTTTATTATTACTGATTATCCTTTATATTAATAATATTAATATATATTTAATATTTATTGTTTATAACTTTAAATATTTTTTAGTATAATCTTAACATAAAAAAATAATTATATTAGCAGTTAATAATATATTACTAGTATTATTGATAATATTTATATTATCAGATATTATTATTGGAGTTTAATTATGAGTAGTGTGGCTGTATTAATACCTGCATATAATGAGGAAGTATCAATTGCTAGTATGATCCATTTATCAAAAGAATATGCTGATGAAGTAATTGTTATTGATGATGGAAGCAGTGATAGAACAAAGGAATTATCTCGTATTGCAGGAGCAACAGTACTTTCTCATGATACAAATAATGGTAAAGGTAGTGCTCTAAGAACTGGTTTTGAATATGCAAAGGATTATGATATTATTGTTACTATTGATGGTGATGGTCAGCATGATCCTGCACAGATTCCCGATTTATTAGATCCTATACTATCAGGCAATGCCGATATTGTTAATGGTAGTCGCTACATTTATGGCCATGATAAGAATACACCTAAATATCGTCGTGTTGGTCAAACTGTACTGGATAATGCAACTAATATTGCATCTAATACTAAATTAACTGATACACAGAGTGGTTTTAGAGCATTCTCTAAGAAAACTTATGATTACTTTAACTTTAATCCTTCAGGTTATGGTATAGAAAGTGATATGATAGTAGAGGCAGCTAATGCTAATCTTAGAATATGTGAGGTTGAAATCACAGTTAGATATGATGTTGATTCAAGTAGTGATAATCCTGTTATTCATGGATTTAGTGTATTAATGCGTATACTTGAATTAATGAGATTTAATAGACCCTTATATTTCTTTGGTGTTGGTGGAGCTATACTAATATTTTTAGGTATACTTATATCTCTTACAATATCTCATTCATTATATTCTACTAATCTAAGTTTGGTTGCTATAGGTTATTTTATAATAATTATGGGTATTGTTGTATTTTTGTCAGGTGTACTTTCTGATACATTAACTCATTTTAAAAACAGTTAAACTACTTTAAATTATTTTTAAAAGAAAGTATATTATACATATTAGTAATATCTATTAGTAATAACTATATTTTATGGAATGATAATATGAATTTTGATGATTATAAAGGGAAAGTTATCTTCATAGGAGCTGGACCAGGTGATCCAGATTTAATAACAGTTAAAGGTTCTGAAGCAATAGAAAATGCTGATGTAATAATATATGCAGGTTCATTAGTTAACCCTGCAATATTAGAACGTTCAAAAGATGGTGCAGACATATATGATAGTGCACATATGGATCTTGTTGATATTATAGATGTTATTAAGAAGGCACATGATGAAAATAAGATTATAGCACGTGTACATACTGGTGATCCATCAATATATGGTGCTATAGCAGAACAAATCAATCAATTAAAAGAATTGGATATAGGATATACTATTATTCCTGGTGTAAGTAGTTTATTTGGTACAGCAGCAGCATTAGAATCTCAGTTAACCCTACCTGAGGTATCACAAACTATTATTATTACAAGACCTGAGGGTAGAACACCAAAACCATCTAAGGAATCATTAGATAAGTTAGCATCCCATAATGCTACAATGTGTATCTTCTTAGGAATACACATGATTGATGATGTTGTAGAACAACTATTAACAGAATATGATGAGAAGACTCCTGTAGCTATAGTTAAGAAGGCTACATGGCCAGATCAGGAGATACTTAGAGGTAATCTCTCAAATATTGCACAAAAAGTACATGATGCAGGATTTACAAAAACAGCAATGATTGTTGTTGGTGATGTTCTTGATCAACAAAGTGGAGAGCAATCCAAGTTATATGATCCTAAATTTGCACACATGTATAGAGATGCAAAATAAGTATTTAATTCTAACCCCCACTAATATTTTTTAAGAGCTATTTTTACATTAAATTATTTAATTACTAAAATAAGTTATAGATTTTAAAGGTTATAATAAAAAAGTATATGAAGGAGAATTATTAGAGTTTTTCACTTCTAAGATCTATTGTATCAGCAAGGTCGGGTCCAGTGGATATAATTGTTATAGGTACTCCTACACTCTCTTCTATGTCTTCTATGTATTCACGTGCTTCTTGAGATAAGTCTTCATATTTGTTTACTTTCTCACATTCTGGGTATAATCTGTCAATACAGGTTAGAGCTATTTGTGTAGCACCATTAATCATGCATGATTTTTTAGCAAATTCTTTATCAAATAAGCCTACTCTTCTTTTACGTCCAGTAACTACTCCAAATTCTTCTATTCCTAGTTCTTGTGCTTCTTCTTCAGATATTTCTGTAGGGAATGGTCCTTCACCTACACGTGTAATGTATGCTTTGAATATTACTATTACTTCATCTACGCGTGTTGGTCCTACTCCTACATCAGCAGCTGCTGTTGATGCACATGTATCTTTACTTGTTACATATGGGTATGTTCCGTAGTATAGTGATAGTCCAAATCCTTGTGATCCTTCAATGAATACATCTTTTCCTTCATCTAATGCTTTATTTACCTCTAATGGTACATCTGTAATATATTCTTTTAGATCATCTATGTCTTTTGCATAGTCGATTGTTCTATTTATACGATCAGCATTTGCTGGTCCACAACCTGAACCAGTTGTACCTATTTTCTCTGATAGGTATGATGATGCTTTATCTTTTTCTTGGTGTTCTTTTGTAAGTATAGCACAATTATTATCCATGAATGTTCTACCATCTACGTTATATTTGCTTAGGTAGTCTAATTCATGTTTAAATACATCTGGATTTACTAGTACTCCAGCACCTATTAATAGTCTTGAGTCCTCATTAAAAAAACCAGAGGGTGTTAATCGTAGACCATATTTCTCACCATTACACTCTACAGAATGCCCTGCATTTGGTCCTACTCCTGCTCTAGCTATAATATCTGGTTTATCATTGGTACAAAAGTAAGTGATACATTTACCTTTACCTTCATCTCCCCATTGTCCACCAACTAATATGGTACATGTCATATAATGTTTCTCCTTTATATTGATTTCCGTGCATTAATGATTAATTTAATCATTTACTAT
>JAJQHG010000161.1 GCA_021199865.1 Methanosphaera sp.
CTTATATCTTTTTTTAGAAAATTTTTATTATTATTTAGAGAATACTTTTTTATAGATTTATTTTATTTAGATTTAATTTATTTTCGAATTTTATTTAGATTTTATTTTATATTTCTAGAACATATATCTAGATTAAAAACAATTATTTATACTATTTCTATTTAATAACTATATAGATAATTTATACAAGTTAATGTGATTATATGGATATTGAGGATATTAAACCAAAACAGTATACATTAGAGGAATTTGAGTTTATTAATGGTCAAGTACTTACTAGTCAACCAGTAGAATATATTACCCTTGGAAGTCCTAAGTATGATGATGAGGATCATATTACTAATGCTATCATCTACTTTCATGGAACAAGTGGTAACTATGGATCAATTAAGAGGATAAGTCAGGCACTAGGAGAAGGATTACCATTTGATACAAGTGGATACTTCTTTGTATCACTATCTACACTCGGAACACCTGGCAGTAGTTCTCCAAGTACCTCTGGGCTTAATGGGGATTACCCTGAGTATGGTGTACTAGATATGGTAAACTTTAACAAGAAGTTTCTAGAGGAATGCCTAAATATTGTGCATCCAGCTGGACTTATTGGTAACTCTATGGGTGGATTTGAGGCAGTATGCTGGGCTGCAATGTATCCAGACAGTATTGATTTTCTAGTATCACTTGTAAGTAGTTACAAGGTTGGTGGACAAAACTATGTTATAGCAAAGGTAATGGATGATATTATAAGATCAGATCCTGATTTTAATGGTGGACATCCTACAAGTAGTATGAAAAGATCACTAGAATTATCTAGTAAGGCAATGTATAGTTTTGGTTTATCAAGAAAGTTCTACATGGATCAATCAATTAGTGATATTAACAAGTACATGGATGAGTTTGCACTTGAAGATAGTCAGGAAGATGTGCTTGATGCATATTATAGGAATTGTGCAACACTAAACTATGACTTAACATCAAATGTATCAGATATAAGTGTCCCAACACTAATAATAGCAGTATATGAGGATCAATACTTCCCACCAGAACTAGATGCAATACCAATGCATGCACTAATAGATAACTCAACACTAGTATGCTATAACTCCTACCTAGGACATGTAGGATCATCACAACTAGGTAAGATACTACCAGAAATAGAGGAATTCATGAGCCAGTTCAAAGTGGATGAATAAGGAATAATTGTATTAGACCTTACATGGAAATCCTTACACATCACCTCCAATACACACTATTTTTAATCACACTTCTAGACGTATATTTCAAGTGTAAAATCTCTATAATTAATAAAATATATATATATATATTGAAAAACTATAAGAAATATGTAATAGATTACTAATTAAAGTGATAATATGCCATGTCCTGATGAAATAAAAAAGTTAGTTGAAAGATTTAAGGAAAATGAATACATATATAAAGATCCAAAAAAATTTGATGAAGAAAATACTAAAATAGAATTTATCAACCCCTTCTTTGAAGCACTAGGATGGGATGTTCAAAATAAAAATGGAAATGCTCCCGCATATAAAGATGTAGAATTTGAAGATAAAGTGAAAGTTGGTAATAAAACTAAATCACCAGATTATTCCTTTAGAATAGGTGGGGTAACTAAATTCTATGTAGAAGCCAAGAAACCAAGTGAAGACATTGAAGGAAGTAAAGAACATGCATATCAACTAAGAAGATATGCTTGGAGTGCAGGTCTTGATCTTTCTATTCTAACAGACTTTGAAGAACTATCAGTATATGAAACAAATACTAAGCCAGAAAAACAACATGCAAGTATTAGTAGAATAAATACTTATCGCTACACAGACTATATTGATAAGTGGGATGAAATAGCAGATATCTTCAGTAAAGATGCTATTATGAAAGGTTCTTTTGATAATTTTATTGAAGGACATGAAGGAATTAAGAAGGGTACATCAGAAGTTGATGATGAATTCCTAAAAGAAATCAATAATTGGAGAGAATTACTAGCAAAAAACATTGCTCTTAGAAATAAAGATCTTACAGTTGATGAGCTAAACTATGCAGTACAACTCATAATTGATAGAATAATATTCTTACGTATTGCAGAAGATAGAGGTATAGAAAGATATGGTAAACTAGAAAAACTACTAAACAAAAAAGATATTTACAGTAAGTTCTGTGAAATATGTAAAAATGCTGATAAAATATATAATAGTGGCTTATTCCATTTTAACAAAGATAAAGATGAAGATAATGATTTTAGTGTAGATAACTTTACTTTTGATTTAACAATTGATGACAAGGTATTTAAAGAAATCTTTAAGAATTTATATTATCCAAATTGTCCATACGAGTTTAGCGTACTTCCACTTGAAACATTAGGACATGTATATGAAGAATTTCTTGGAAAAACAATTAGACTAACAAAGACACACAAGGCTAAGGTAGAAGAAAAGCCCGAAGTAAAAAAAGCTGGAGGAATATTTTACACACCAACAAAAGTAACTAAGTATATAGTAGAAAATACTGTTGGTAAATTAATTGAAGGAAAAACACCATCACAGATAAGCAAAATTAAAATATTAGATCCATCATGTGGATCTGGAAGCTTTTTACTAAGTGCTTACACTTACTTATTGAATTACCATCTAAAATATTATATTGACCTTGAAAAAAGACCAAAAGATGTAATTTATGAAAAGAGGGGTAAATATTACCTAACAATCAGAAAAAAGAAGGAAATACTTAAAAATAATATCTATGGAGTAGATATAGATCCACTAGCTGTTGAGGTAACAAAACTAAGCCTACTATTAAAAGTACTAGAAGATCAGAATAAAGATGAATTAGAACAACAAAGAACATTATTCTCTGAACGAGCACTACCCAACTTAAGTAGTAATATAAAATGTGGTAACTCACTAGTAGGTTTAGATGTATACACTGGAGAGTATGATAATGTTAATGAAGGTAATTTGAAGCATCCCTTTAGTTATGAAGAAGAGTTTACAAACATAACCTTTGAGGCAGAGGGTGGTTTCGATGTAGTAATAGGTAATCCACCATATGTAAGACAAGAATCAATAAAGGATATGAAACCATACCTAAAAGATCATTACCAACTAGGTACAGGAGTAGCAGATTTATATGTATACTTCTATGAGAAAAGCCTTAACCTACTAAAAAAAGGAGGTATACTAGGATACATATGCTCTAATAAGTATACAAGAGTAAAGTATGGTGAAAAACTAAGAAACCACTTATCAACAAACACAACAATTAACTCATATAATGATTGTGAAAGTAACACCTTTAAAGCTGGTGTGGACACTAGTATAATAATACTAGAAAAAGATAAACCGAAAAAGAATCATCAAATAAAATTAAACAGAAACTTTGAAATCAAGCAAATAAGATTAACTAATGAATCATGGTCCATGAAACCTGACTACATACTGAAAATAAAAGACAAACTACTAGAAAAAGGAAAACCCCTAAAAGAATTACCAATAACTATTAACTATGGTATAAAAACTGGATATAATAAGGCATTTATCATAAACCGAGAAATAAGAAACCAATTAATAAAGGAAGATCCAAAGAACAAAGAAATAATCAAGCCAGTACTTAGAGGCAGAGACATAAAACAATACCACCTAAACAACTCACATTTATACTTAATATGTACTAAAAATGGTATTAATGTTAAAAAAGAATATCCTACAATATATGAATACTTAGAACAGTACAAAGATAAACTAAAACAACGGAGTGATCAAGGAGCCCATTGGACAAACCTCAGAAACTGTAAATATTACCATGAATTTGAAAAGCCAAAAATAGTATATGGTGAAATATCAGAAAAGTCACATTTTTATCATGATATTAATAATTATTATGGTGAAGCAACATCTTTTATATTAACAACTGATAATTTTGATTTAAATTATTTAACAGCATTATTTAATTCTAATGTGGTTTGTTTTTTAATTAAATTATCTTGTTCAACGTTAAATAAGAAAGGTTTGCGATACAAGAAGATATTTATGGATGAATTACCAATTCCTGTCATTTCACCAGAGAAACAGGAGGAAATAGGAAAAAACACTCCTATAATACAAGAATTATATAAACAGTTAGAGAAAGCTAAAACACCACAATCTAAGAAGGAGTTACAACAGAGAATAGATGTATTAATAGATGAGAGTAATGAAAAAGTTTATGATTTATTTGAGTTAACACCTGAAGAAATCGCAATTATAGAAGAGGAAATAGAAAATTAATCACATCCTCTAATATTTTATTATTTTAGGATTGGCATTATTATAAATTAATTAAGTAATAAGTACAATATATTATTATTATGAAGTTCCAGATGAGGAAATGTAAGTCTTGTGGTGAGTATACCCTGGAGGATATTTGTCCAGAGTGTGATGTGAAGACTGGTGTTATTTTTCCTGCCCGTTATTCTCCACAGGATAAGTATGGTAAGTATAGGCGTATACTAAAGAAACAGCAGATGGAAGAAGATAATTATTAATTAATAACTTATAAGGATAAGATACTATGACAAGTGAGACTAAGATTAAAGAATTAGAAGAAGTTACATTTAATGACCCTATAGTTTTAGAGGGTCTTCCTGGTATAGGTTTTGTTGGGAAGATTGTTGTTGACCAGATTATTAAGCAGACTGATGCTACTAAGTTTGCTGAGTTAAACTCAGACTATTTCCCTCCACAGGTTACTGTTAAGGCTGATGGTTTAGTTGATCATATGAAGAATGAGTTTTATTATGTGAAGGATTTTGGTAGTAATAATCAGGATATTATCTTGTTGACTGGTAATTCTCAGGGTTCTGATCATAAGGGTCAGACTGCTATTTCTAAGGTTTTAATTAATTATTTTGAGGATCTTGGTGCTAAGAAGATTTTTACTCTTGGTGGTCTTGGTACTGGTGAGATGGTTGAGGATCATAAGGTGTTTGTTGCAGGTAATAGTAAGGATCTTGTTGATAGCATATTAGAGCTTGATAATACTAGTATTAGGAAGGATGAAGGTGGTGCTATTGTTGGTGCATCTGGTATCCTCTTATATTATGCTCAGGAGAAGGGTATTGATGCTGCCTGTCTTATGGGTGAGACTCCTGGATTCTATGTTGATCCATATGCTGCACGTGAATTATTATTAGTCTTATTTGATGTTCTTGACTTTGAGATTGACTTAGATGAGTTAAATGAGAAGGTTGATGCTACTCTTAAAACTTTATCTAATAATCCACAGCTTGGTCAACAGTTAGGTATGAATCCTAATGCTAATAGGCCTAATGATGACTTAAGATATATTGGATAATTCTCTACCTCCTCTTTTTTTATTAATTATTTTTTTAGTGATTGATATGATTATTAATGCTGATCTACATGTGCATAGTAAGTATTCTATGGCTACATCTAAGAATATGGATCCCTCTAATATTGCACTAGAGTCACAGCGTAAGGGACTTGATCTTGTTGCAACAGGGGATGCTCTTCATTCTAAGTGGTTAGGTGAGTTAGAGGAGACTCTTGAGCCTATTGATGATACTGGTATTTATAGAACTAATGATTCTGTTAAGGAGAATACTACACATTTTGTTACTACTACTGAGGTTGAGGATAATGAGCGTATTCATCACTTGATTCTTATTCCATCTATTAGTGTTGCTTGGCAGATGAGGGATGAGTTTAAGGTTAAGAATATGGATGCTGATGGCCGGCCACGTATACGTATGGGTGGTGATGAGATCATGGATATTGCACGTGACTATGATTGTATTATTGGTCCGGCTCATATCTTTACTCCATGGACTGGTCTGTATAAGTCGTATGATTCTATTATTGATTGTTATGGTAGTAGGCCTGATTTTGTTGAGTTAGGTTTATCTAGTGATTCTCATCTTGCTGATTTAATTAGTGAGTTAGGTGATTATACTTTTCTTACTAATTCTGATTCACATTCTCCATGGCCTCACAGGATTGGTAGAGAGTTTAATTCTATGAGTTTAGATGATTTATCATTTGAGTCTCTGCGTTGTGCTATTAGGAATAATGATATTGTGGAGAATTATGGTTTTGATCCACGTATGGGTAAGTATCATGAGACTGGCTGTATAAAGTGTTATAAGATTTATAGTATTAGTGAGGCTTTAGAGCGTGATATGAAATGTTCATGTGGTGGACGTATAAAGAAGGGTGTTAAGGGTCGTATCCAGCAGTTAGCTACTTATGATGAGCCTCATCATCCTACTGGTAGGCCACATTACCAGTATCTTCTACCTTTAGCTGAACTATTGAGTACTGTTCATGGTAAGGGTGTTATGACTAAGTATGTTCAGACTAGGTATGATAAGCTTCTTAAGTTGTTTGGTAGTGAGATTGATGTTTTACTTAATACTTCTCTAGATGATATTGGCCAGGTTGATGTGTTACTTGCTAATATATTGAGGTCTTATCGTGATAATACTCTTGAGGTTGATCCTGGTCGTGGTGGACGTTATGGTAGTGTTGAATATAAGTAATTATAAATACTATTTGAATTAAATAATTATGTATAGATTAAATTCTTAATGTATTGTTCGAGGAAATTTTTAAAAACAAGTGAGAGGTAGATATCATGGATATGTCAATGTTTTACATGGATTACACAACAATTATTGCTGTTTTCATAGTAGGATTTATCATTGCTACATTAGTAGGACAAGTAATGGGAAGTTCAATCGGTGAAGACTGATTATACTTTCTTTAATACTATTTTTATTTAGATTATTTTATTTAGACTATTTTATTTAGACTATTTTTTATTTCATCTTTAGAGAGTGTTATTTTTTCTGATTTCTATCCTTTTTATTTTCTTATTACTTATAAGTAATTACTTCTAAGTTATAAGTTATCATTTATTATTATATAAT
>JAJQHG010000006.1 GCA_021199865.1 Methanosphaera sp.
ACCATATGTAGTAATAATATTATACTTTAATAAACAAAATTATAAACAGATAAATTTTTTATGATGGATATTTTATTAATTTAATCATTTAATTAATATTTTTATAATTATAGGAGAGGGAAAGAAATGATTAACATAGCAAAACCAATAATATCAGATGAAGAAATAGAGGCAGTAACAGAAGTATTAAAGTCTGGAATGTTAGCACATGGCCCCCGTGTAGAGGCTTTCCAGAAGGAATTCTCTAATTATGTTGATGCTGATTATGGTGTAGCAACAAGTTCTGGTACAACCGCCCTACACACAGTACTCTTAGCATGTGGCATAAAACCTGGAGATGAAGTTATTACAACACCATTTACATTTGCTGCAACTGCAAATTCCGTACTATATTCACAGGCAACACCTGTCTTTAGTGATATAGACCCAGTATCCTTCAATCTTGATCCTGAGAAGATTGAGGAAAAGATTACTGATAAAACAAAGGCTATTCTGCCAGTACACCTTTATGGTCAACCAGCAGATATGGATCCTATTATGGAGATTGCTCAAAAGTATGATTTAAGGGTAATTGAGGATGCTGCACAGGCTCATGGTGCAATGTATAATAATAAGAAGATTGGTAGTATCGGAGATATGGGTTGTTTCAGTTTCTATCCTACAAAAAACATGACCACTGGTGAGGGTGGTATGGTCACAACTAATGATGCAGATTTAGCAGAACGTGCAGGTATGATACGTTCACATGGTGAAAGTAAGAGATATGAACAATCATTACTAGGTTATAATTACCGTATGACTGATATTGCAGCTAGTATTGGGTTAGTACAATTAAAACATGTTGATGAGTTTAATACTAAGAGAAATGAGAATGCTAAGTACTTAAATGAAGGTTTAAGTGATGTTGAAGGTGTTACTACTCCTGAAATTGTTGATGGTAATTATCATGTATTCCACCAGTACACAATACGTGTATCCTCAAAGAGAGATGAGTTCAAAGACTACTTAAATGATCATGAAGTGGGTACAGGTGTACATTACCCTATAGTATTATACAAACAACCATATTATAGTGCTGCTGGTTTCAGTGGAGACTGTCCTGTTGCAGAAGAATGTGCTAGTCAGGTAATATCTCTACCAGTACATCCATCATTAACACAGGATGAGTTAGATACTGTTATAGAAACTGTTAAGGCTGCCTCAAAAGCAGTACTCTAATTTTCCACCAACTTTTTTTTATTACTTTTTTTAGGATTCATACTATGAAAATAGACAAAGATCAATTTAATAAATATGTTAAAGATAATGTGTTTAATACCTTGGATTCATATAAACTTATTGATGATAATGATAATGTTATGATAGGGGTATCTGGTGGTAAGGATAGTATCCTAACTCTACACATGTTAAGTCAATATAGGGATGAATCAAATATTAACTTTAATCTTGAAGCTGTATGTGTTGATGAAGGCATAGCTGGTTATAGAGAAGAAGGAATAAGTAGTGCTAAGTATAACTGTAAGAAGTTAGGCATAGATCTTCATATTACTAGTTTTAAAGAACATTGGGGTTATGACTTGGATGATATTAATGGTATATATAAGAGTACATGTATGCCTTGCGGAGTTTATAGGCGTTATCTGTTAAATATGGTTTCTGATATGTATGATTGTGATAAGATTGCTACAGGACATAATATGGATGATGAAATACAATCCTTCTTAATGACATTTGCACGTAATGATCAAAATAAGTTTTCTAAGTTCTCACCACGTCTTGAACGTATCCACCCTAATATGACACCACGTATAAAACCATTATGGCAATTACCCGAGAAGGATGTGGGTTTATGGTGTGTCCTAAATGATATACCTATACATGATAAGGAATGCCCATATTCAGTTACAAGTCTACGTAGTGATGTAAAATTATATTTAAATAAGTTAGAAGAAAAAAAGAGTGGGGTAAAGTTAAATATATTTAATTCATTTAAGAAAACATTCATATTAGAAAAGAATGAAGAGTTTGAACTAGTAAATTGTGGTAATTGTGGACAACCCACTGCTCAAAGTCCATGTAAGGCATGTAAAATATCAAAGGAGATTAAGGAATTATTATAATTCATTAGCACTCTTAAAACGTATACCCCCATAAATCTCTTCCTGCATTTGTTGTACAGTCTCTGTTGCCTGCCTGGATGTTTCAACAGTTTCTAGTATACGCCTATTTTTTGTATTTATTGTTTTTCCACATGGACATTTTCTTGTTTTAGATGTGTCTTTAGAGTATAATACTCTTCCACAATCACATCGATATATAATATATGCTATTCTAATCACCAATTTATATTCCAAATATTGCACGAATGTATGGTATGAACACACTGTTTAGAGATAAAAGGAATCCTACTGTACATCCAAGGTTTGTTCCTATTACTACTACTAGTACCCTAAATAGTTTATTATGCCATAGATCACTAAATGTCTCAAAGTCTGCTAGTTCTACTAAGTCATCTACTCCTACATGTCGTAGTCTTCCCTCAACAAGTCCTGAGAACCATCCTGCAGCAAGGAATGGATGAAGTATTGTTATTGGTGATACAATGAATGCTACGATTGCTGATTGAATCTTTGAACCTGTTATTATTGAACCAATAAAAGCTCCTCCACCTGCAAACAGTACATAGTTAACTATTCCACCCTGTATTTCTATTCCATTAATGTATGCTAATACAAATAGAAGTATACATAGTACTGGTATTATGAATAGTATTATCTGTGTAAATGATATCCTTGACTCTTTTACTTGTTCAATTGACTCAATGGGGGGTATCGTCTCTGGATTATTAATATATTCCTTTAGTCCTCCTTGATGTCCTGCACCAATTACGGCTACAACGTTTTTATCTTCCAATGCTTTAAGATTATAGGCCATATATGCATCACGTTCATGTACTAATGCATTGTATCCTCCAGGAGATTCTTCTTTTAAGTATCCCATTACCTCCTCAACACCTTCCTCACTTTTAAGACTTTCTATTTCATCTTGTAGATCTTCTTCGTCATCATCATCCATGAATACGGAGAGTAATAGTTGCCATACAAAGGATAGTTTCTCACGCCAAGTCATTCCATCAATTGTACGCTTTAGTGTCACATTAATATTCCTATCAATTAGAGCTATGTCCGCATTTACTTCATTTGCTATTTGTACAGCTTCTAACATCTCAGAACCAGGCTTTACTCCTACTTCCCGACCCATCTTTTTTTGCATACTAGAAAGAAGTATGTTTACTATTGTTACTGTGAGATTAGATGATTTTAGCATTTGTTTTAAGTCAAAGTCTTGTTCTCTCTTAATTCCTCTTGCATCATCAAGTAAGCCTTGATACCTACCTGGATCTAATTCTATTGCAACAATTTCAGGACGTTTCTCATATATTGTGTCACGTACCGTGTTCATACTTTCCTGTGAGATATGTGCTGTTCCAACTATTTCTAGTCCAGGTTCATGTATAGGGGTTATCTCTTCATCATTTATTTCATCATCATTATCGATCTGTGTTGGTGTGTGGATATTAGTTTGCTGAGTATCTTCTAGACTTTGCTGAGTATCTTCTTGGGGGTCATCATTTTTTTGATCTGATATTTCTTCATATGGATTAACATTTTTAAGATCTGTTGGTGGTTTTACTATAAGTGGTCTTCTAAAGATTCTAATGTTTTTGAGTAGCTCTGGGTTCGTTGTGTTATCTACTTCATCATTTGTTTCATTAGTCATTAATTCCATACCTCCATTAATTCCATACATGATTTACTTAATTGTTTTTTAAATTATAGTAACTATGAATTATTTATTATATATTCTAAATTATATATATTTTTATCAATCATGGTTAATAATTTATACATTATATCCTAGTTATATTATGTTCAACTTAGGATTCATAAGAGTATTTGTGAATAACATGATGGATAAAAAAGAAATAATCATTTAATACATTATGATTATAAAGTAATTAATTTTATATTTTTATAGAATACTTGTGTTTATTGTTAAAATATAGTTTTTAATACTTTTTGTAATAGGAAGTAGTTTTTAAATATTATTAATAAAAAATCTATGTATATATTAAAGTGATTATTATGAAAGTTATTACAACTCCAATGTGTGCACAATTACTCGAAGAAAGTAATATAGAAGAATTTGATGTTGTTAAACCAAATGATGTAAAAGATGCAGATATTGCAATAATAATCTCTGAAACCAATCCAGATATACCACACCTAGTTATTAGATTAAATACATATGAACAAGTATTAACTAATGCTAGACTAATTGAAAGCTTATTTAACACAGAGTATAATCAGGAGTATATCGAAAAAATAGAAAGTCTTATAGAAGCAAATAATAATAAGAAAGAAAATAGATCTAATATAAAAGTTAAAGTCACGGGAAACTTTTTAAAGGATACAATAAGTGCCATGGGTTATACTATTGTTGATGATGATACAGAGGAATATGACTACATAATTATGCCAGACTATAAACCTAGAACTAATCAAGATAACGAAATAATTGTATCTACACATAAAAGTGTTCCAAAGGGCATAATAGAACGTTTAACACAACGTTATAAATACTTGGAGAGTAAGTTATGTATGAAACAGTAACATATAGTGGTGGAATTCATAAGAATTATGAAATGGAAGAATTAATTGAAGATCTTGGTGGATTTATTCTACAAAAAAATGAGTCACAATTAGATATTACATTAACCATTGCAGTAGATAAAGAGGATACTGATAAGATAGAAGAAAAAGCTAAGGAATTACTTGGTAGTGTTGAGGTTTCTCCTCTTGCTAGTACTGAGATTGCTGTTGTATCTCCTACTCTTGCACGTCAGCATTTACCTCATGCTGCATGTGATATAGCTGAATACCTTAGACGTTATGGTACAAAAACTAACATGATTGGTCTTGCTCGTGGTGCTGGTAAAGGTATTGCTCAAATTAGTAAGGCTGAGAAGGATTTAATAGAAGAACATGACCTAGCAATATTTTCTATGGGTAGTTTTGAGGATTGTATACAGCACAAGAAGTTCCTCTTTGATAATCTGGATATACCTGTTATTGTTACTGGTAGTCCACAGATGGATGCAGAAGAATTAGATGTTGATGCATATGTTTCAGGCTTTGGTCGTATACCAAGGAGACTTAAGCGTGGAGAGAATATTAGAGCTCTACGTTCCCTTGTAGATTGTGCAGAAGACATTATTTCTAAACAAAAAGAGGCACTTAATGATGATCCACCAATAGTTTCATCTATTCTTACAAAGATTGCTATTGAAAGACAGGTAAGTGAAGTTGAACATATTAACTCACCAATGGCTATTGTAAGTAAACTTGATGGTGTGAGAGTAAAACTACCATATGATGAGTATAAGGACATGATTAGTGATGTTATTGTAGATAATTATCGTTTAGGAGATATTGCTAAAATCGAGAAATCACGTATGTATGACCATATTCTAGTTAAATTACTCCATGAAACATCACTAATATAAGTATTTAACTACCATCTACTCTTTTTATTTAATAATATTATTTTATACTATAATTTTAGTTGTACTAAAATAGAATAAATTTATATTAAGTATTCATATACTTTATAAATATAGAATATTGTATACAAAGTTTTTAAATGTATAATCCATTTTAATTAGATAATATTTTATAATATAATGATATCTAAAAATTATACAAATATGAGGAGTTTATAGATAATGGCAGAGGAACATCAACATGGACAAGAAATGTCTGATGAAGATAAGAAAATAATGATGGAACAAAACATTAACATCACCCGTAATCTATCTAACATCAAATATAAAATTGCTGTTATGAGTGGTAAAGGAGGAGTAGGGAAGTCTACTGTAGCCGTAAATTTAGCTCAAGTATTCAATGCAATGGGTTTGAAGACAGCATTATATGATGTAGATATTCATGGTCCTAATGTACCTAAGATGTTAGGAATTGAAAATGAATCATTAAATGTTAAGGGTAACAAGTTAATTCCAGTAGAAACTGATGATGGTATACTTGTAGCATCTATGGCATTCTTACTTGAAAATAAGGGTTCACCAGTTATATGGAGAGGACCACAAAAAACTGGTGCTATAAGACAGTTAATTTCTGATGTTGCATGGGGTAACATTGATGTAATGATCTTTGATAACCCACCAGGTACTGGTGATGAACCATTAACAGTGCTACAAATGATTCCTGATCTTGATGCTGCTGTAATGGTAACTACACCTAGCTCTGTTTCAGAGGAAGATGTAATAAAATGTGTTGGTATGACTAAATTATTAAAGATAGATAATATTGGATTAGTAGAGAACATGTCATACTTTGAATGTCCACATTGTAATGAGAAGATTAATTTATTTGGTGACTCTAAGGGTAAAGAATTTTCTGAGGCTATGGAAGTAGATTATCTTGGAGATTTACCATTTAGAACAAGTGTTTCTGAGTCTGCAGATGAATATGATACACCTATTGTTAAGTCAGACCCTGATTCTGATGCAGCAAAGGAGTTCATTAAGATTGCTGAGGAAATACAGAAACGTTACATGAATAAGGATTAATTATTATTAACCTTATTTTAACACTTTTTTTTAGATTCATACATTATTTATTCATACCGATTTTTAGTACTTGTTTTCTAGTTATATTTTATAGATTTTTATGAATATTTTATAGAATTTTTTATGAATAAAATCTTTTAATAACAAAAGGTATATAAAATATAATTTCAATAGTATTGTATATAACAAGAAAAATTAAATAAAAAAATAAATGAGTATGTTCTATACGAAAATTGCTCTAAAAAATGTGAAAAGTTTTAGGGG
>JAJQHG010000057.1 GCA_021199865.1 Methanosphaera sp.
ATCTATTATAATCAACTTCCTACTCTATATAGATTAGGATCATATTAGAAAATAATTTATTAGTTAAAATAGATACTCTGATAAAAATTATTTATTAAATCAGTACAATGAACAGTTTTAAATAAAACTAGGAGATTAAAACAATGACTAAAAATAATGATGCA
Source organism: Methanosphaera sp. (assembly GCA_021199865.1). Taxonomy (GTDB): domain Archaea; phylum Methanobacteriota; class Methanobacteria; order Methanobacteriales; family Methanobacteriaceae; genus Methanosphaera. The sequence continues at coordinate 165 of JAJQHG010000057.1, forward strand.
CAGAATACTGTATATGTGCTAAGTCCTTCATGTCAAATAGAAGACCTAGAAATAGGTAGTGACTACGAGGGAGTTATTACCAGAGTAGAAAAATATGGATTCTTTGTAAGTTTAAGTAAAAGTGTATATGGACTACTAAGAACACGTAATCCAAAGGAAAAAGTAGGCGATAACGTAGTTGTCAAAATAGCTGAAATCAAGCCACATAAAGGTAAGATGGATGTAGATCTTGGATACTCTAAAACAAAGTATGGAACCAAGTATGAGAAGATAACTGTTAAACGTAATGTTAAACGTACCCGTATAGGGGATATCTCAGAGGATAATGTGGGACGAAACATTGCAATCCAGGGAGAAATCATACAAATCCAGCAGACTGGTGGACCAACCATATTCACAATAAGAGATGAAACAGATCTTACATGGGTAGCAGCATTCAATAAGCCTGGAGTTCGAATGTATCCAGAACTAGAAGTAGATGACCTAATAGAAGTATTAGGAGAAGTATCACTACATAGTGGAAAGATACAGATTGAATCAGAATCAATAGAGAAGCTATCAGAGGAGGATAGTACAAACCTCCAAGAATTAATAGATGAATCTATAGATAAGAAGGCAGAACCTGAGGATACATCAGTATCCATAGAGGAAAGTGAAGTACTCCAGAAACTTAAACCAAAGCTTGCAAAGGCAGCAAAAACAATACGTAGAGCAATACTTGATGGGAGAAGTATACTTGTACGTCACCATAATGATGCAGATGGTATCTGTTCAGGTGTAGCAGTAGAACAAGCAGTACTCCCCCTACTTAGAGAAGAAAGTAATGATGCGGATGCAGAATGGCACTTCTTTAAGAGATCACCAAGTAAAGCACCATTCTATGAACTAGAAGATGTAGTTAAGGATATATCCTTTGCACTAGAGGATATGGAGCGTCATGGACAGAAACTACCATTAATTGTATTACTAGATAATGGATCAACAGAAGAGGATATAGCTGCACTAAAACATGCTAAAGTATTTGGTATAGAAACAGTTGTAGTAGATCACCATTATCCTGGAGAAGTAATTGATGGTAAAGCAGAAGTTGATCAATGTGTAGACTCACACGTAAACCCATACCTTGTTGGTGGAGACTCACAACTAACAGCTGGAGCACTATCTGTAGAGCTTGCAGGTATGATAAATCCAGATATACGTGAGGATATAAAACATTTACCAGCAATAGCTGCTGTAGGAGATCATGCAGAATGTATGGAGGTAGATCGCTACCTAGAAGTAGCAGCTGAGTGTGGATATAGTCGTGATGACCTAGATAAGATTGCTACATGTGTAGACTTTGAGTCATACTTCCTTAGATTTAATAATGGTAGAGGAGTAATGAATACTCTACTAGGATTAGATGATAGAGAAAGACAGGAAGCACTACTTGACGTGTTAATTTCTGAGTCTGATAAGAGAGTTGAAACACAACTTAAAGCAGCAATGCCTAATGTTCAAACAGAATACTTTGATAATGGTATCCAGTTAAATAGAATTGATGTTGAGAAGTATGCACACAAGTATACTTACCCTGCACCAGGTAAAACAACTGGATATGTTCATGATAAGCTAGTACAACAGAAGGGTGAGGATCATCCAATTATGACACTAGCTAATGGACCAGACTTTGCTGTAATTAGAGCAACAGAAGTTATTAAGAATGATTATAACTTTAACTTAAATAATGTTATAACAAAGATCCAAGAAGAAATTCCACAGTCTGGAGCAGATGGTGGAGGTCACGAGGTAGCAGGATCTCTTAAATTTGTAGAAGGATTAGAAAAGGAAGTTCTTGAATTATTTATTACAGAAGTTAAAAACTTGAAAAGATAGTTTATTCTTCTAACATATTTTTCTATTCTTTTAAACCCCTAAAAAACACTTTTTTTTCTATAGCATTTAGTAATTAATTTTGATTAAATTTAACAAAATAAGTTCTTTTAATAAAATAATTAACTTATAAAAAAGAGAGAGTAAGGTGAATTATAATTCAGTATTATATGTTTCACATATGTCTGTGAAGGGACACTCCATGTGTTGAGGATTAACTGGTTTACAGATATTCTGACCAAACTGTACCATTAAATCATTAATTGGTTGCCAGTACTCTTTAGGCACAATTTCACATAGTACTTGTTCTGTTTGTTCGGGCTCTTTTGTGTGAACTATTCCCATACGATTAGATATTCTATGTACATGTACATCTACTGGTATAGCATCCTTTTGGAATCCAAAGACTAGTACACAGTTAGCAGTTTTTCTGCCTACTCCTGGAAGCTTAACTAATTCATCTAGTGTGTCTGGTACAACACCATCATATTCTTCTAGTAATATATTAGATACCTCTTTTATGCGTTCGGCTTTAACATTATAGAATCCTGCTTTTTTTACTAGTTGAGCTATCTCTTCTACTGGTGCTTGTGCAATATCCTCCATTGTTGATAGATGACTAAATAGGTTATCTGTTGCCTTATCAGTATTCTCATCTCTTGTTCTCTGGGAGAGGATTGTACGAATCAATACTCTGTAGGGATCATTATCACAGAATACTCTAAGATCAAATATTTCACTTAATTGGTCAACTATACGCTTTATTTGATCTGTTGTATAGTTTCCCTTCATATTCTTGGTATCCATGTTAACACTCTACTTTGATATGCTATCCATTACCTCTATAAAGTTAGGGAAGGAGATGTCATAGCATGCAGCATCCTTAATCTTAATATTACCAATCTTTAATCCTAGAACATAGAAAGCCATTACCATACGATGATCAAGGTGTGAGTCTATTGTTCCACCTGTAGGTTGTCCCTTAATTATTAGTCCATCACGGTGTTCTTCTACATCTACTCCTACATTTTCTAGTTCTATGGCACAGTTATGTACACGATCAGTCTCCTTATATCTAGCATGTTCTACACCAGTAATACGTGATGTTCCCTCAGCTTGTGCCATTAGTACGGCTACTGTTGGTAGTAGGTCTGGTGCATTAGATAAGTTAATATCAAATGCTTTTAGGTTTCCATCACTCTCAATGTGTATATAATCATCATGTACCTCAACTGTTGCTCCCATCTTACTTATAATATCTACAATTATCTTATCTCCCTGCATAGAGTCCTTGTACAGGTTCTTTATTGTGATGGATGATGGAATCATTGCAGCTACTGCTAGTATATAGGATGCAGAGGAATAGTCACCCTCAATAGTATACTCTGTTGATTCATAGGTCTGATTCTCTATATAGTATGAAGAGTACTCTGGTACATTTGTTGTATCATACTCAAAGTCTATTCCAAACTTACTCATAACAGATAGTGTCATGTTAACATATGGTTTTGATACAAATGTTCCACGTACATTTAGTGTTACAGGATTCTTTGAGTAGGGTGCAGCCATTAATATGGATGATATGAATTGACTACTTACACTACCATTAATATCTGTTTCTCCACCATCAAATCCACCCTTTACTATGATTGGTGGTGTTCCATTATTTTGTGTAGAATATATTGTTACTCCAAGATTTTCTAGTGCATCTATTAAATCCTGCATTGGTCTTTTTCTTAGGGATTCATCTCCTGTGAATACTGTATAGTTTGCTCTTGGAATTATTGCTGCTATACTGCTTAGGATTCTGACACTTGTACCAGAATTCTTTACATCAATAACATTATCGGGTGTTCTAATGTATCCTGCTGTTCCCTGTACTATACACTTATCAGGGTATCTCTCAAACAGTGCACCTAGTGCTTCACATGCTTCTAGTGTTGCTAGTGTATCCTCAGAGTATAATGGATCCTTTAAGACACTTCTTCCTTCTGCTAGTGCAGCTGCTATGAATGCTCTGTGAGAATAACTCTTTGATGCTGGAGCTTTTATTGTACCATGAATTTCTTCTACTTTCTCTACCTGTAAATCCATAATTAATCTCCTTACTATAATTTCTTAGGAAAAAGAGGTTTAGTGGAGGTTATTATTGTTTGATTTCTAGTAGTATGTCATAGTTTTCACTCTTTACTATGTCTACTACTTCTCCTGTCATACTTACTAGTTCAGACTCTGTTGTTATGTGATCCATTGTGAATGCTACATCTCCAACAACTACTTTTGAGTCTTCTTTTAGTGTTTGTGCTATCTCTTCTGGGTCTGTATTTTGGATGTATGCTATTATGTCTTTTGCATTAGCCTTGAACTCTGGTCCAATCTTACTCATGATTGGCTCTACTTTAGTAACCTTCTCTTTTAATTCAGGTTGTCCCTCTTGAACTGTTATATTATCAACCTTGTTAGTGTTTTTAATGTCATCTATTGTTAACTCTACCTTTTTGACATCATCAGTATATATGTCTACACTATTTATTGGTTGGTTTAATGGTATTCCATGTGATGATTTATATCTTCTTAACTCATCAATAATATCAATAGCATAACCACCAACTAACTCTACATCATCACTAATTAAATCCTCATTAATCTGTGGCCAGCCACCAATATGTAAATCTTTAGAACTATTACCTAGATACTGGTTAACAGAGTCAGAGAAGAATGGAGTAATAGGTGTCATTAATGCAAGAGTTGTCTCAATAACAGTCTTAAGAGTATACTTTGCATCAGCAGTTGAGTCTAAATCATCATATAACCTATACTTTACAGCCTCAATATACTCATCACAGAAGTCATGCCATACAAAGTCATAGATTGCCTGTTCAGCCCTAGCAAAGTTATACTCCTCAAATGCATCGGTAACTGTCTGGTTTAGTCTGTTAAGCTTAGATAATATCAATGTATCAATAATATTCTCCCCAGACAAGTTATCAGGCACATCATCATCAAGGTTCATATTAATAAATCTAAATGCATTCCAGAACTTACGTAGGAACTTATATGCATGCTTAATATCCTTCCAACCAAATGGTACATCAGAACCTGGAATACTATTAGCAGACCATAATCTTAGTGCATCAGCACCATACTCCTCAATAACTTCTTCTGGTGCAATAACATTACCAAGGGATTTACTCATCTTATGTCCATCCTCACCAAAGACCATACCATTAACTACTATCTCATCAAATGGTTTCTCGCCAGTTAGTGCATAACATCTAAGTATAGTATAGAATGCCCATGTACGGATAATATCATGTCCCTGTGGTCTAAGAGTTGATGGATAAAGTTTCTCCCATCCCTCCTCTGGCCAATTAGCAACAGTTAATGGTGTTATTGAACTATCCATCCATGTATCTAGTACATCCTCTTCTGACCTGAATGATTCACATCCACAACTACATGGATGATCAGGCTTATCTATTGTTGGATCAACTGGTAATTGTTCAACACTTGGTAGTACTGGTTTATTACAATCCTCACAGTACCATACAGGTATTGGTGTTGCAAAGATTCTCTGACGTGATATACACCAATCCCAATCCATACTATTAGACCAGTTCTCTAGTCTCTGATACATATGGTCAGGTATCCACCTCATATTCTTAGCTTGCTCTATAATATCATCATTCATCTTATTTGCTGCTACAAACCATTGCTTCTTGGTCATGATCTCTATAGGTGTCTTACACCTCCAACATAGACCAACATTCTGGTCAACATCTTCCTGTTTAGTAAGATAACCCTCAGCCTTTAAGTCTTCAATTATAGCCTTTCTACACTCCTTGATCTCCATGCCCTCATATTTTCCAGCAACTGGTAACATTAAGCCATCTTCACTAATAGCATTAATTATGTCAAGGTTATACTTGGTTACCCATTCTACATCGTTTTTATCACCAAAGGTACAGATCATTACTACTCCACTACCATAATCCATGGATACAGTGCCATCTGTGATAACATTTACCTTGCGATCATATAATGGTAGCTTTATACTCTTACCATGTAAATTAGTGTATCTTTCATCATCTGGGTGTACAACTATTGCTACACAGGCACATAGTAGTTCTGGACGAGTAGTAGCAATAGTTACATAGTCATCACTATCAGTTGCTGGGAAGTTAACATAGTTTAGTTTAGTTGTATTATCCTTATATTCTACCTCAGCAAATGCTATTGCTGTCTCACAACGTGGACACCAATTAATTGGATGAATATCCTGGTATATCATGTCCTGATCATATAGTTTTAGGAATGATAGTTGGGTACGCCTCTTGTTTTCTGGTAGCATTGTAATGTATTCATGTGACCAGTCCTGTGAATAACCCATACTACGCATCTGTATACGCATCTTCTCTATATTATCATGTGTTAGATCTATACAGTAGTCACGGAATGTTTCCCTGGATACATCATTCTTCTTGATATTATGTATTTCTTCGACTTTTACCTCTGTTGGTAATCCATGACAGTCCCACCCCTGTGGAAATAGTACATCAAAGTTATTCATACGTTTATATCTAGCTATAATATCCATGTATACCCAGTTTAGAACGTGACCCATATGTAGTTTACCTGTAGGGTATGGTGGTGGTGTATCAATAATATATGTAGGCTTAGTACCATCACCAATAAAGCGATAAGTATCCTCTCTTTGCCATAAATCTTGTAACTCGGATTCTATTGATGGATCATATTCCTTCGGAATTTCATTTGTATTCATCTAGTATATATCTCCTGATTTTGTTAAAAAATAAAAATAATTATAGTCATGATGTGGATTTAAATAGTGTATATATTAATAG
>JAJQHG010000024.1 GCA_021199865.1 Methanosphaera sp.
AAATGGTTCTCTAAAGGGGTACAATTAATCATACATAATATCCTTATAGTAGCCAAGAGTCTTACTAGTAATATTATCCCAATCATAACTACTAGCAAACTCCATACACCTCTTTCTTTGAGTACTAGAGATACCATTAGCCATAATACTACTAATACATCTAGCAAGAGCCTCTACATCATCCCTAACAACCCATCCATTATCAGAGCCAATCAAATCCTTAGCAGCATTCATAGGACTATCAATAGTAATAACAGGACTACCACAACAATTAGCCTCAATAACCACTATACCAAAGCCCTCCCTAATAGATGGTAGAACAAAAACATCACAATTCTTCATATTAAAGTATAATTCAAATTGTTCTTCATAGAAATCTCTAAAAGTAATATTATCCTCTAAACCAAATTCAACTACAAGATCACCTAGACAATCTCTTGTTGGACCCTCACCAACAATTAAACAACTAATATCAGGATAATCCTCTCTAACAATACTAATTGATTTAATTAATAAATCCACATGCTTTTCTGGAATAAATCGTCCAGCATAGATCACATTAAAATGTTCTTTACTAGCATCTAACCTCTTTATTATAGAGGTATCTACTCCATTAGCAATAATCATCTTATTTCCAGGGTCATGATTCATAAGCATATTCTTCTGTGTTAGCTTACTTACACAGACAACATTAGGTGTTAAATGGAATATTCCCTTCTCAACTATCTTACCAAATATTCCCAGGCTTCCTAGATAATCATACCAGTAATCATTCCAGACCTCATGTACAGTTATTACTAGCTTAGACTTATTCATAAGAGTTCTAGCCCAACTACTATAGCATGAAAAGTAGGGGAATCCCTGACAATCAATAATATCATATCCTGAAAGATTAGTTCTAAGTATACACATAGCAAAGTATAATGCTTCCTTAATTGAGCGCGTATTATTCTGGGTGTATAGTTCCATAGGCTTTCCAACACTATGATATGAAATATTATTATACTTAATATTTTCCTGGTTTCTATACTCCTCACTATCCATCCAGTGTCCTAGAGAGTATATGTGAACATCATGATCACGTGCTAGGCGTGTTGCTATCTCATAGATTCTACGTTCTGCTCCACCAGTATTCCATGGATATGCTGTATCATATATAAATGCTATCTTCATAGTATACACCAAAAAAAAGAATTAAAATGTTGAAGGGAGGGGAATTATTCACTAAATCTGCGTGTTAACATATACTTAATATGTCTATATCCATCATCAAAAGAGCTAAGTTTTGCTTCTCCACCGCCACGTTTCCTGTAGGATATAGGTATCTCTTTAATATTTAGATTCTTCTCTTTTGCCTCGATTACCATCTCTATAGCAAACTCCATACCATCAGCTTTGAGTTCCATCTTTTCTAGTGATTCTTTTGTAAATGCTCTCATACCACAATGTGTATCAGAGTAATCTGAACCAAATAATATGTTTAACATCTTTGTTAGCATAGGATTACCAATGTATTGGTGGAGTGCAGGCATAGCTCCTTTCTCTATTGTTCCCTTAAAGCGTGAGCCTATAACAAAGTCATATTTATCCTCATTAATAGTGTTAATAAATAGCATTGATTGATCAAGAGGATATGTTCCATCAGCATCACCCATTATTATAATATCGCCCTCTGCTTCACTAAAACCACGCTTATATGCATTACCATATCCTCTATTCTTCTCTAACACTACTCTAGCACCAGCATCACTAGCCTCCTGGGCAGTATTATCGGTAGAGTTATTATTCACAACAATTATTTCTACATCGTAATTCGCATTTCTTATCTCATCAATAGGTATGCTTTTAATTGTTGATCCTACTACACCTTCCTCGTTGAGTGCTGGTATAACAAATGAAACTTTCATATTAATAATCCCTAACTTTTGTCATAATGACTATAATATATAATTTATGTTAATTATTATATAATTCATTTATGTTTTACTACTTAATATAGAACTAGTAATTTAATCCATTATCATCATGTATCACTGATTCAATAATCTCCTTTAGTTGATTTATTGATGAATCCCATGAATAATTATCCTCAACAAATCTTCGAGCATTACTACTTATATAGTTATAGTAATCATTATCCTCTAATAGTTTTATTATAGAGCTACTAAACTCCTCTGGAGTATCTGCTAAGAGGTAGTTCTCCTGATTTATGGCATTTATACCACTTATACCTCTACTTGTTGATACAACAGCTAGTTGCATACTCATAGCCTCAAGTACCTTATTCTTTATACCAGTACCTGAAACCATTGGTGTAACAAATATTACTCCAGGATGCAGATATTCTCTAACATCATCAACTGTTCCTGTAACATGGATTGATTCACCATCAAGACTCTTAACATACTCTGATGGATTTCGTCCAACAATATAGAAATCAACATTATACTCATCTAATACTCTAGGATATACATCATTTATGAAGTACTTAATAGCATCATTATTTGGTGGTGTGGACATATCACCTAGAAATACTAGTTTCCTACTATAATCACAACTATTATTCTTGAAGTATTCTATATCAACACCATTAGGAATAACATTAATAGGACAGTTAACATGTCTAGATAATAATTTTTTATCCTCCATGTTTACTAGTATGCATCTATCAAAATTATTATATGTTTTCTCATAATTTCTAGTCTTTATATAGTTAGCATACCAGTATAGTTTTGATGTTAGGTTATCAGACTTCTTATACATATTATATTGATAGTCACTTACAGCATCAAAAGCATACACTATTTTTGGTATACTAGTATTCTTAACATAGAATGCCATTGGCATATCAGTAATTATAGCACTATAATCATTATCATCTATAGTCTTATTGATAGTTTTACTCATAGAATCATTATAATAGTAGTTAAGAAAGCTGTGCTTCTTAAGATTATCAATACAAACCATATTCTTAGCAGTATATATTAGTTGATCCGTTATAGATGAATATGTAGGTATATATAGAAGATTATAACTATGTATGTAGTCTGATATGCTACTTATGGGATATGTATCACTATCAAAGCATACAAGGTCTATACTATAATCCTTATGTAGTAATCTTATCATGTGATATAGTGGTAGTGTTGCACCAACACTTAGTGAGGGTACATCATGACATATTAATAGTATTTTATCCATTATTATCACTAACTATACTTTCATATAACTCTATTATATCCCTAGATACCTTTGTCCATGATAAGTTTTCTCTAATATACTTCTGGCCATTATTTATCTGTCTAGTTGTTTTCTCTTTATTTTCTAGGGATTCAATAATTGCATCTTTTAGGATGTTACTATCACCATACTCTATAACTGTTCCTGCATTCATAGTCTCTATTAGTTCTCCAGCTTGTGGTGATACAATAACAGGTGTATCTGATAGTATTGCCTCAAATACTGTTAGGGAGACTCCACCCATATATTTAACACAATTAACAAATAAGTCTGCATCATGATAGATACTTATTTTATCTTCTTCATCAATAAATCCTGTGAACACTACACGATCTGTTAGTCCACACTCACCTACTATTCTTTCTACTTCATCCTTATATTCATTGATTCTACCAGCAATAACTAGTTTATATTCATCATATTTACTAGGTAGCATACTAAATGCTTTAATTAGATAATCTATTCCCTTTAATTTGTCTAGGCGTCCAAAGTATAGTATATATGGTGAACCAATAACATCTCTATATGAGTCTAGGTTATCAAGACAATCAAAGTCCTCTATATTCATACCATTATATATGGTGCTAACAGGCTTATCTGTCATTAATTTATCATACTTAGCCTCATGGTTTGATACAGCAATTACATGGGAAGCATTCTTCATGATACTATTACCATACACATAGTCATAGAGATACTTGATGAAGGACTTACTAACATCCTTTGGTGTTGATGCATGTGGCATTACAATGTAGGGTATATTATATCTGCGTGCATACTTTGTTACAATATTATTCTGGTATGATCTTAACTCATGTAGATGTATAATATCATAGTTTTCTATGTTATCCTCTAACCATTTCTTCATTCTAGGTGAATATATAAATAGTGCTAGGTTAAACTTGTATTCAACTGGAACCATGGTAAGATTATCTATACTGTCAGTGTCCTCTTTATTATAATCAAATGTTGTAGTTAATATTGTTACATTGTGTCCCATACTTGTGAACTGTTTAGTTAAATTATAGCACACATTAACATCTCCACCACGCATAAATGAGAAGTAGGGGATAACTTGTAATATATTCATAGTAATCACTCATAAAAAAATAGTAGATGGAGAGTTATATTTCCTTTAAGAGTATGTCTAGTACCAGGTTTTCTAGTATACTCTCGAATTTTAGTGTAACATTCTTCCAGTCATTATCCTCAACAAAGCCGTGTCCTTGACTTCCAACATTAATAATATCACGTTTATTCTTAAACTTTGTATCAATAACCTTTAGTACATCCTCTGGCTTATCAATATAGACTAATCCATTGTTTTCACCAAACTCTGCTACTAGTCCTGGTAGACGTGTTGCAATAACAGGCTTCTTCATAGCCATGTACTCATAGATCTTAATTGGTACAATATCCTGCATTATGACTTCATCCTTATATGCTGGTAGTATACATATATCACTTGCACCAATAAGATCAGGCATTAACTTATACTTCTGGCGACCAGTAAGAATTAATTGATCCTCCATATCATACTTGTTCCTAATTAATTCTAATGCCTTGTATGCATCACCATCACCAGTGATCATGAGCTTAATGTTCTTATATTTCTCCTTATTCTTTCCAAGTGCTATAGCTAACTCTTTTAGTCCAGCAAAGTCATATAGGAATCCCATAAAGAATAATACAATATCATCATTCTTAATGTGATAATATTTACGTAACTTAAATCCATTATGTTGCTTGTAATTAAATTGTTTAAGATTAATACCTGCACCAATAATACTCATATTATGTGGATTGGCACCAAGATCTACAGTTGTCTCATTCAATTTACGGTTAATTGTAATTACATGTGATGACTTCTTAATAGTTCTCTTGGTAATAGCCTTTCCAAGTGCTCTGAATCTCTTCTCAGGTATAAGATCATATAATACATCAATAAAGTAGTATACAAATGGTATATTATTCTTCTTTGCTAGGCTTGCAGCTATATTAGCATTTAGGATGCCGAAACCAACAATAACATCTGGATTAAACTCATTGATCTGTTTTTTTATTTCCTTTCTATGATAGTATAATATTGATATATAATTTAATACAGGTATTTTAATTATAGGAGGTCTAATAACAGTCACATTACTAGTATTATAAACCTTCTTATATCCCTTATACACTTCTCTTTTAGTTTTAATACCCTTAGAGGAGGATTCATCACTCTTCCAATCTATAGGATAATCAATTACATGAATCTGGTGTCCTCTTAGACCTAACAGTTCCATTAGGTGATGTTGTTGATGTGGATTTCTCTTAATCCAGTCAGATTCTTGTACTACTAATATTTTCATATTATCACTATCAGAAATTACTCTCAGTTACTTATTAGATATATTACATGTTACTAATTATATTTTTTTAAAGTTTATAGAAAAATAGATTAAAGGGGGTGATTAAGAATTGATATTTCTTAGAATTCAGCACTTTTCTGGATATTATCCCAGTTATCAACAAACCATTGATGAGTATTCTCTAAGCCTTCTTCAAAGGTATGTTGTGGTTTGTATCCAAGGATTTTATGAGCCTTGTCAATTGAAGATAATAATTTATTCTTAGCATCCCAGTTTCTTCGTTCTTTATACTCTATTCCTGCCTCATTATCACATAACTCGTTGACCTTATTTGCCATATCAATTACTCTATGATCCTTACCTGATCCTAAGTTGATTGATTCACCTATAGCATCCTCAACAACACCCATACGTGTTAATCCTTGTAGGATATCATCAATATATGTCCAGTCACGTGTTTCACTACCATTACCTGTTATTGGTAGGGGCTGTTTATTCATTGCCCAGTACATAAAGTTAGGTATTACATTCCTATACTTTCCAGGTACTTCTCCTGGACCAAACACATTAAAGAATCTAGCATTACTTATTGGTAAGTCATATAGGTTATGATAATAGTTAGTGTATAATTCTCCAAGTAGCTTTGTTATCTGGTATGGTGTATGTAGACTTATACTAATATCATCCTCTTTAAATGGCATCTGGGAATCTAATCCATAAACTCCACAACCACTACTAGAATATACAAATCTCTTTACTCCACATAGTTGTGTATATTCTAAGACCTTAAGGATTCCTAGTCCATTAACCTTCAAGTCTTTTTCTGGTTTATCTACAGAGTTCTGGTTAGCAAAATGTGCTGCTAAGTGGAATATATAGTCAGGTTTATCCTTAAATACCCATTTTAGTACTTGATCATCACATATATCTCCCTGTATGAACTCTACACAATCCTCTTGTGGTATGTTCCAGGTGTATGCTGATGATAAGTCATCTAATACTATAATCTTCTTTGGATTATACTGGGCTAATTTACGTGTTAGATTACTTCCAACACAGCCTGCACCTCCAGTGATCAGTATAGTTTCTCCCTCATATGCACTAGCAACATCTATCATATTAATCTCCTTATCTTTAGTTTAGAATAAATGTTTATACAGTTTAACATTATCTTTTATATTTCTATATTATTTATTTATAAATATTAATTAATATATTAATCATTTCTAACTATTAATATTCTATATC
>JAJQHG010000112.1 GCA_021199865.1 Methanosphaera sp.
AAATTAGCATATCCATGAATTTTAATGTTATCACATATTTTCTCTATTTTCTCTATTATATTCATAAATATCCCCTATATTCTTTAATCTATGGTATTATATATTAGTTTAGATAAATATTTATATATAAAAATTCTTTATAGGGTAAACTTTTTTTAATTACCATTACTTTAAAGTTTTTATTTAATAACTATTTATTATATTAACTAAATTTAGGAGCATGATTATGGCTAATATTCAGTTAGAAATAGCATACAGAGTAAAAGATATGCGGGAAATATGTGATATAGGTATACAGGAAATGGCTTCACAGCTTGATGTAGATTTAGATACCTACAAGAAATATGAGTCTGGGGAAATAGATATACCTGCAAGTATACTTTATGAAGCAGCATCCATATTTGATGTAGATACAAGCTTATTATTAACTGGTGAGGATACACGTATGAGTGTATTTGCTGTTACACGTAAGGATAAGGGAGTAAAAATTGATAGAAGAGAAGCATATGACTATGAAAATCTTGCATCAAGCTTCTCACACAAGGCTATGGAACCATTCATAGTAACAGTACAACCACGTGATGATAATTATATACCAGAACCAAACTATCATAAGGGACAAGAGTTTGTATATGTATTACAGGGAACACTACGTGTATACATAAAGGAGAATGTTATAGAGTTATATCCAGGAGATTCAGTATACTTTGATTCTCTACATAAACATTCCATGGTGGCTGTAGGGGATGAAGTAGTAAAATTCCTAGATGTACTTAATGATAAGGAGAATAAATAATGACTTCTCTACTAAGTAGGTTTCTACCACGTACTGAGTTTGAATCATATGAGGATTTCAATGAAAATCTAGATATACAAGTACCTGAGAACTTTAACTTTGCATATGATATTGTTGATGAATATGCAAAGATTGATCCAGATAAAGTAGCACTCTCTTGGTGTAATGAAGAAGAAGATAAAGTCTTCACATTCAGAGACCTAAAATATTATAGTGATAAGGCGGCAAACTTTTTTTCATCAATTGGTGTTAAGAAGGGTGATCGTGTACTATTAACACTTAAGAGTAGATATGATTTCTGGTATTGTTTACTAGCACTACATAAGCTTAAAGCAATAGGTGTACCTGCAACACATATGCTAAAACCAGAGGATATAGAGTATCGTATAAAGTCTGCTGGAATACATACTGTTGTAACAATTCGTGAAGAGGGAGTACCAGAAAGTTATGCTGAAGTAGAGGAAACACTTGGAGTACATCTAAATAAGGTGTATGTAGGTGACTATGATATGCCTGGATGGTATGATTTACGCAAAGAAGTACAGAATGCTTCAAGTGATTTTGAAAGACCAGTTCATGATGATGATAGTGTGGATGATATATCTGTATTATTCTTCTCTTCTGGTTCAACAGGTCAACCTAAGATGATTAAGCACAACTTTAGTTATCCATTAGCACATATTGTAACTTCATCCTACTGGCATCAAGTAGTAGAAGATGGTCTACATTATACTATTGCTGATACTGGATGGGGAAAAGCATTATGGGGAGAAATATATGGGCCATGGATTGCAGGTTCTGGAATATATATCTATGACTATGATAGATTCCACCCATATGATGTGTTATCTAGAGCATTAGATCATAATATCACTACATTATGTTGTCCACCAACAATGTATAGGTTCTTTATACATGAGGATATATCTGATCTAGACTTCTCATCACTCCAGCATGCAACAACTGCTGGTGAACCCTTAAATCCTGAGGTATATGATAAGTTTAAAGAACTTTCTGGTCTAAGTATCCGTGAATCATTTGGTCAGACAGAGACTGTTGCAACAATAGCAAACTTCCCATGGCTTGACTTAAAAGTAGGTTCAATTGGTAAACCTGCACCAATATTTAACATAAAACTACTAAATAGTGAAGGAAAGGAATGTGATGTTGGTGAAGAAGGAGAAATAGTATTTGATTTATCTGAGGGTTATCCATTAGGATTATTTAAGGGATATTATAATAATGATGAGAAAACCAATGAGATACTATATGATGGATATTATCATACAGGTGACTCTGCATGGATTGATGAAGATGGATACTATTGGTATAAAGGCAGGATTGATGATGTAATTAAAAGTTCTGGATATAAAATTGGTCCATATGAAGTAGAGAATGCATTGCTCTCACATGATGCTGTAGTTGACTGTGCAGTAACAGGTGTACCTCACCCAATCAGGGGACAAATTGTTAAGGCAACAATTATACTTGATAGTAATTATGAACCATCAGAGGAATTAACAAAGGATATCCAGAATCATGTAAAGCATGTGACTGCTCCATATAAGTATCCACGTAAAATTGAATATGTTGATGAGTTACCTAAAACTATTAGTGGTAAAATCATGCGAAAGAAGATTAGAAAACAGGATGAAGAGAAATATAATGATGAATAATTTTTTTCCAGTATCCTTATAACCTCCTTCTATTTTTATTATTTAATGACAATTTTAATCTAAAAATAAAACTCTCCTTAAACTTAATATTAGCCTTAATTAAATTAGTAATAATCCTACTCACATCTAATATTTTAATAGTATATATTAATATTATTGATGTGATTACTAACAATGTAAAATAAAGATCATGTGACACATCTTGCTTAGTTTAATAATAAATCATGAAAAATAGTATAAAAAAAGATTATTGATGGGGCTTAGTAATTATTTATGTCTTCTAATTAACTCATCAAAAACATCATCAATAGGAATATCCTGATATGCTAAATTTAGTATAGTAAAGAATAGTAAATCAGCAGACTCATAAACAATTTCCTCTTTATTTTTTGTTGCTAGAATAACTTCTGTTGCCTCTTCACCTATCTTTTCAAGAATTTTATCCTCAGCTTTCTTGTCAGAGTCTTTCATTAAATTAGATGTGTATGAATCAATAGGATTCTCCTTCCTATCTCTTAAAGTCTCATACACTTCACGAATAATTTCATCATTCATTTAATCACTTCTTAATTTTTGTATTTGAACTTCTTAAACTACTAGTAATTGCTATTAATGGGTGTTGAGCATCATTAATAATTTCAATATCATTAATAGTATGGATATTATTCTTCTCCGCAGTCTTCTCAATACCTAACTTTATCTGTTTACTTAATGTAATAACATTGGCTGTTATATCATCATTCCCCATCTGGTGTGAAGCAACAAGACGGTGATGTCCATCAACTACTAAATACTTTTGATCATTACATTTAACTACAAGTATAGGTTCTGCTAGGCCACGCTCTATCTCATAGGTTCTACCTTGAAGTTCATCAGCATAAACCTTATCCTGCGTAGGTTTTAATTTACTTATAGGAATCTTCTCTTTAGATAGCTCTGTTTTAATTCCATATAATTGTTCAAGGGTATCTCTATATTGTCTTACTTTCTCTGGAGTTGAACGTTCAATATGTGATCTTAGTATATCTGTGTTAGTAATAATTCCTAATACCTTATTGTTTTCATCAACGACAGGTAACCTGGAAATACCCATACGGAACATTACACGTCCTGCATCATTAATAGATAATTCTTCATTAGCAATAACAATGTCCTTAGACATCATTTCACCAACAGTAGGTTTTAAATCCTTTGTTAATAAGTCTGATGCTGTGATTATACCAACAATCTTATCGTCTTCTTCAACAGGGAATCCATCATGTTCAGTAGTTTTTATTATATCCTTAATTCTAGAGATAGTTGTACTTGGAGACACAGTAATAACATCCTGTGTCATGTAATCCTTAACTCTCTTAAAGTCGCTCATATAATCTCCCCTTATATCTCTAAGAAAAGAATATAAATTATATAAATCTTTATAATTTATCTAATTCTTCTCTAATTAGTTTATTAGTTTCACCAGCATTAGCTTTACCCTTAGTTAATCTCATTACTTGACCAACAAGGAAGTTAACTGCATTTTCTTTACCATTCTTGTAATCCTCTACTGCATTAGGATTACTCTCTATTGCCTCACTAATAGCTTTAGTGATAGTATCATCCTCTATGACACCTATAATATCCATCTCTTTACCAATCTCTGTTGGTGTCTTATCATTATTAGGCATTTGTTCTATAAGTTTATGTGCAGCCTCGGGAGTAACTTGTTTTGAGTCAATAAGATTAATTAATTCAACAATATCACTAGCTGTAATCTTACTCTCAGAATAATCCATCTTATTATAGTGTAATACACGTTTTAATTCATCTCTCATTAAACGTGCAGCAGTATTAGCATCAACTTCTTTACAGACTTCCTCAAATGCATCAGCTAACTCTAACTCAGAAGTTAATACTTTTGCATCAGCCTCATCAATACCATACTCTTCAACAAAACGTGCAGTCTTAAGATGAGCAGGTTCTGGCATGTTTTCTCTAATTTCTTCTACATGTGTTGGATCAATTTTTAATGGTGGAAGATCAGGATCTGGAATATATCTATAATCATCGGCATCTTCTTTAAGTCTCATAGGTACTGTAATCATCTGACTTTCAAGGTATGCACGAGTTTCCTGTTGTACTTCTCCACCTCTACGTAGAATATTTTTTTGTCTAATTAATTCATACTTAAGAACCTTATATGCTCCTCTAATAGAGTTAACGTTCTTAACCTCAGCTCTTTTTCCACCTTCAATAGAAATGTTTACATCAGCTCTCATGGTTCCTTCACCACGAGCACTTCCACTATAATTTAATACTCTAATCAATTCATTTAAGAAACTTCTTGCTTCTTCTGGTGATTTCATATCTGGTTCTGTAACAATCTCAATTAATGGGATACCTGACCTATTAAAGTCCACTGTACCCTTATCTGGTTTGTATTGTCCAGGGTCTTCCTCTACGTGTATTTCATGTATTCTTACACCATTAAGTTCTCCCTTAATTCCTACTGGAACACTTGTTCTTTGATATCCACTAGATAAATCAGGGTAATCATAGTGTTTTCTCATGAAATAAATTATTTCATCAGATATTTCACATCCAAGCATTAGTGCTACTTTAATAGCATTATCTAGTGCTGAATTATTAGGAGGGTAAGGTTTTGCTCCTGGCTGATTTAAGCATACTGGACATATGTTTGTGTTATTATCTGCTGACTGATAATTTGTAGGACAACTACAAAATAGTTTTGAGTTTGTATTTAATTGTACGTGGATTTCTAGTCCACACATCATATCTGTAATAAGAATTCCTCCACTTAAATAATCACATATAAAAAATTATTTTATTAAAATGATGTTAAAATATTATGTTATATTATATTATTAGATTTGATTTCTATCTAATTTAATATTATTCATTATAACATATTTTTATTCATAATAGATGCTTAGATATTAAATCTTCTTAATATTAAGATTATCGTAGCACATATCAATATATCTTTGAATAAAGGGGTCAAGTTCAGGTCTTAATATATTCTCTTGATCTAAACGATCCATATCAGAGAAGCTACCAACAAGATCACGATCTGCCCAGTAAACTTCTTCTTCTACACGTTTACCATAACGGTTACCATACATCTTAAAGAGTGGGAATTTAGTTAAACCATTACTACCAGCCTTTAGTAAAACACCGATATTAGCTAAGTTATCTGTCCATGTACCAGTAATAATTTCTATGTTAGGAAATCGTATACGTACAGTCGCAACGATTGATGCATAGTATAATGATGCTGGTTGTGGTGTTAAATTATACTCTGTATCAGGGTGGGGATTTAGTGAATAAAATATTATACGATCAATATCTAATTCTTCTATTAGGCTAAATAAGTCATTTAAGTCTTCAACCTTTTCACCTAAACCAATGATTATAGTTATAGCCTTTTTGAATCCAAGTTCTCCTGCCTGTACTAACATGTTTTTAATATCATTTAGTGATTTGCTTGGACAAACTACATCATGGAACTGGGGGTTTGCTGTTTCAACAGCACCAGTTATACCTACTATTTCATCACCATATTGATCTAATTCATCAGTTATACCAATATTTAACCATACTGGATTATCTGTTATATCATAAATAGTCTGTGATATTTCCCTAATTTCCTCAGAGGTATATATTCCATATCCTCCTGATAAGAACTCTATGTTCCAACCCATCCTCTTAGTTAACTCTGCCTCTGCATAGATTCCTTTAACATGACGTCTTGCTTTTTCTGGTTCATCTATTCTATCTTTTTGGGATGACATATAACAGAATTTACAGTCTCCTTTTTCACACCACCATGATAAGAATATTGCACGTTCTAAACTGACACTTTTTCCATGAACTTTTCTAGTGATCCTATCAGATTCAGCCAGTAAATCGAATATTTCTCTATTATTTATTTTATCAATTACATCCATTTATTAAATACTCCAAAAATAATTAAAACATCTTCTATTATGTTATTTGTAGTTTATTAAGTATAAATACAATGTTGATTATTTTTTCTTTTTACTAGAATTATTTTTAATTGGAAGAACATGATATTTCAAGTTTATTTAAAAAAAATACTACTTTTATTTTTATTTATAAAAACAATACCATAACCTTTATATATGATGAAAACAAACATTATATTGTCTTTCATAGATAGAAACAAACTATTTATAATATCTTGAAAGATATGTTTTAGATAAGTTTATATATAAGATTCTATAAATAAACTATTATAAGATGTATTGTTATGCCGTCGTGGCTCAGTAGGTAGAGCGTTCGGCTGTTAACCGATTGGTCACAGGTTCAAGTCCTGTCGACGGCGT
>JAJQHG010000137.1 GCA_021199865.1 Methanosphaera sp.
ATCTATTTTTTTCAAAAATGTTTTATGAATATTTTATAGTTATAATATTAATGATAATTTAATTAAAAAATTAGTCTAAATAAAAGGGAGGTTAGAGATGAATAGAGTTATTCTTCATCATCAACTAGTTTTGTGATCTCACCAGCCATTTTAACACCTAGATCAAAGCATTTCTTTAGGTCTTCATCATTAGGTACATAGTTAATTTCTAGGTTATCAATCATCTCAAAACCTGCATTAGCCATTTGTTCATTTAACCATTGTGGACCTTTTCCACTCCAACCATATGATCCAAATGTTGCACCTAATCTCTTAATACCTGTACGTGCAAACTCAAGTTCATCAGTATATAATAATACATCTGCAATACTAGGGAATACTTTGTTAAATAGTGTAGGTACACCCATAAGTACTGCTTGACTTTCAAGTATATCCTTAACTATTTCACTACGTTCATCCTCTTTTAAGTAGTGCATCTTTACATCTATGCCCTCAGACATTAATCCTTCTGCAATAGCATGTGCCATATACTGAGTAGAGAAGTGCATTGTATCATATATTAATGTTGCCTGTTTTTTCTGACATACACCAGATGCCCAGTTTTGGTATGCTGATATTATTTTCATAGGATCTGTCCAGATCTGTCCATGTGATGGTATGATAGTATTAATCTTCTCTAGTAATCCTAGTTCTACTACTTCATTAAGCTTGTTGACTAGTAATGGTGTGAGTGGTGTTAATAGATTTGCATAGAATTTCTGTGCAGCCTCCATTAATACAGATTCTGGTATTTCATAGTCAAATCTTTCTCTGTAACATAAGTGTTGTCCAAATGCATCATTAGAGAATAGTATTCCATCATCCTCTAGGAAACTGAACATACTATCAGGCCAGTGTAACATTTTAGCATCAAGGAATGCAAATGTTTTACTTCCAACCTTTAGAGAATCACCAGTTTGAACTGTTACAAACTCTGCACCCTCAAGTTTAGGGTAATGTTTAATTAATCCAGTCTTTGCTACAGGTGTACAGTAGATTGGTGCATCAGGGAATCTTTCATGTATCTCTACTAATGCTCCACTATGATCCTTCTCTACGTGGTTTTGTATGATGTAATCTATTTTGATTTCATCTTTGCCCTGGTCTTTGAATGCATCCTCTATTCTACCCCACATCTGTGCGGAGTATACTTCTCCAGGATATACATTATCTATTAATACACATTCATCATCAGAGAATACTAGAAATGCATTGTAGGATGTACCATTAAGTGTGTATCCATGATATTCTCTTCTATCCCAGTCTAATGTTCCAACAAAGTATATGTCATCTGTTATTTTAGGTGCTTGTGCTTTAAATTTCATTTAATTACCTTATATTGTTATTTATTAACTATTTCTATATTAATTTCACATGTTTTTCAATAATAATTATATAATCATAGTTAAAAAAAGGGATTTTGAAAAGGGAGGTTATTTAAGATTGCCAAAGACCATGTTTAGTACAATACTCTTTAGCTTTAAGATCTTCACATTCAGGTATCTTAAATAATGCTTCTGGTTTATCTCCAGGATCTAAGTATTGTTTATGTACTTGACCATCAGCAATAAGTTCAATCATTGCAATAAAATGATCTTCATCCATTGGGTGTTCTACTTCACCAACTGTTACAAGGTATCCATCATCTACTCTTGTAATAACTGGTACGTGTTTTGCTTCACCTTCACCAGACTCTTTTGCTTCAACTTGGTTTAAGGAGCAGACATCTACACCTTCTCCTGGATAAATCATTTCTACTATGCAACCACAATCTTCTACTTTAATAATCTTGTTTTTGCATGCCATTTAAATCACTTATTTAGAAGTCGTCTACTAACTTTTCAAAGTAACTGGATGGGTGTTCACAGATTGGACATTCCTCTGGTGGTTTTTCTCCTTTGTATACGAAACCACATTTTCTGCATACCCATGTAACTTCTTCGTCTCTGTCAAAGAATGTGTTACCTTCTACCATTGCTAGTAATTTAAGGTATCTTTCTTCGTGATGAGTTTCAACTGTACCTATGTTTCTTAGTTTAGCTGCTATTTTGCTGAGTCCTTCTTCTTCTGCTACTTTAGCAAATTCTGGGTACATGTTTGTTGCTTCATCATGTTCACCAGCTGCTGCTGATTTTAGGTTTTCAGCTGTTGTTCCATAGTCTAAGCATACATCTGTTTCTGTTGTGATTGTATCAGTATCTTCTTTTAATTCTTGGATAAGTTTGAATAATACTTTTGCGTGTTGATACTCGTTATCTGCTGTTAGTAAGAATATTTCTGCTATTTTTTCGTATCCTTCTTTCTTTGCAATTTTAGAATACATTGTGTATCTGTTTCTTGCTTGACTTTCTCCTACAAATGCTTTAGATAAGTTTTCTAATGTTTGTACCATTTTAAATCACCTTTATTATTATATGAATTTATTTTATTTTTTTTTATTTAACTGCGTATTAATTGTTAATTTGATTTAAAATATATATATACATTACTATTACTGCCACGAATAAAGCTGTAACTAGTCCTATAAGCTTATAGTGTGATGATATACTTTATTGAAATAATATATTTATTAAAAAATAGGGGGAGTTTAGAGTAATAACATTAATAATATTATAATTGCTACAATGATTATTAATGGTGCTAATATTGTAATTATTGATATAATTGATGTTACTGTTGTAACTAAAGTATTAGTATTCTCTGGACCAACTGTTTTTATAAGAATTCTGATTGTTTTTGTTGCAACTTCTACTGGTTCAAGGTTATCTAATGCTTCAGGTATAAGATTTAGTATTGCGTCAGTTATTTCTTCTTTATGGAATGTTGCAACTGATGGTCCACCATTACGGAATGTGTTTACCATATGTGTATCTGTGGTCATTATTTCTACTTGATTTATTAATGGGTATTTCTCCTGGATTAAATCTATTAATTCATCCCTATAACCCTGTTTCATGTTATTTCCATCAATTACAACATATAATGAGTATTGCTGATTAACGCAAGTTATCATTATTTTAACACCACTTTCACCAATACCTTCAACAATAGGTATATCATCTAGTGGATTGTATGCAACACCCAGTTCTATAGGGTATTGTTCAAGTTTTTCAATCTTACTTACAGCATTCTCTAATTGTCTTACTCTCTGATGTCCAGGTAATAATTTCTCATAATTACTTTCTAATGAGTTATGACAGTCAACAAATAATACATCCTCTATATCTGTAATGTACTTAGCCTCATAGGATAGTGTTGATCCTACACCATAATCTATATCATCACCACTTAGTGGGGCAAATGTAGATAATAAGACTAAACCATTATTAAAATACTGATAACCTATTTTTGCATCATCTGATTCTACACGCTTAAATTCACTAGCCATACTAGAGTACTCTAAATCCTTTAAGGATTCATTAATTGCATTAGTAATTTTACTTATCTCCTTTTTAGTTACAGGATTAAAGTCATGTGTAGCAGTTCCATGGGCTACAATTGTAAAGTCATCAAGTTGTTGGGCTAATATTGTTGGCATATTACCCCCACCAATACTTCCAACAGGTCCTGGATGTACATTTGGTGAGATGAAGTTTGTTTTAACACCATCTTTGTTCTTGAAACTAACAATACCTACAGTAGTATCTATCTCTTCTCCAATATTATCAAATACAGTTTCTAAATCATCGGATTCTTCACTAAGATATGATGCAAATAAGTATATTAATTCTAATCCATCAAGTCCAAGATTATTTTTAAAGGGTCTCATAACCATTTGGATAAATGAGTATACTACTAATGAGAGTACTATTGCACCAAGGGTAAAATATAAATATACACTTATTATTGAGTTAAGTATCATACTATCCTGTAGATATCTAACTAATACTAGCATACTTACTATTATTAGGGGATTGATAGCTGATATTATTAGAGCATATCCATATTTAAGCTTATAGATTGTCCATATTATAAGTGTATTAATAGCATATGCCATTATTAGTCCAATAATTAATAAGCTTAGACTAACATCTAATCTTGTAAAATATGTTAATGTAGTACCAAGAATATAAAATACAACAATAATCATTAATGTGATTAATGATAGAAACATTGTATGCTTCATTTTCGAATGCACTGGTTGTGTAATGTTAATTATTTTCTGTTCTAATCCACCAACAATCATAGATGTTAAACCAAATAGGAAGAATGTCTCTGTACCATTCATGAAGAATATATAGACAAAATCATGAAAGGATAATCCTGGCTCTAAAACTCCCTCAATAATTCCTGCAAAGAAACTGATTATAATTATTAGTAATATGGATGTTTCTAATGAGGGAACTCGTAGAATGTATTTTGTTAATTCTGTTGCTTTTTTTGAAACTGTCATATTTTTCATTTTCCGAAATGTTGTTTAATATTAATCTATTTTATTAATATTTTAGTTATATAATAAAAGATTTATGTAACTTAATAAATTAATTTAACTTATAAGTAAATACTATTATTGAGTAATAACAGAATATAATATAATGAATTATTAGAATTGTTCTAATAATAAATAAGGGGTAATTATGGAATATGAACTAAATACACCATTAAATGATGATGACATTAATAAGTTAACAGCTGGTGATACAGTATATATTACTGGTAAAATTTATACTGCTCGTGATAGTGCTCATAAGAGAATATTAGAAGAAGGTGCACCTATTGACTTAGAAGGAGTAGCATTGTTTCATGCTGGTCCAATAATTAAGAAGGATGCTGATGATGACTATGAGATTGTTGCTATTGGTCCAACAACTAGTATGCGTATGAATCCATATGAGCCAGAGGTATTATCTATGGGTGTTAAGGCAATTATAGGTAAGGGTGGTATGGATAGTGATACACAGAAGGCATTAGTTGATAATAACTGTGTATTCTTAACAGCTGTTGGTGGCTGTGCAGCACTATATGTTAATAACATTAAAGAAGTTAGTAATGTTAAATGGTTAGATCTTGGTATGCCTGAGGCTATTTGGGAGTTAGATGTAGAAAGATTTGGTCCATTAATAGTTACAATGGATTCTAATGATAATAATTTATATAAACGTTAAAAAGGAGTATAAATGAAACTTAAAAATATTTTATTAATATTACTTGTTATAGCATCCATTGTCTTAATAGCAGGATTTTTTGTAATGTCTCCTACATATATTAGTTCAAACAATGATGTTAAACACTATGAGGATAATGATATATCATTTGATCTTCCATCAACATGGACAGTATCGGACTATGATAATGCATTATTGACACCCTTCCTAGGTAGTAGTCCATCAACAATAACTGTAGCTCCAAATAGTGACAATGAGTATAGTTACTATAATGGTAGTGTTGATGAATTGTCTAATGGTACAGTACTTAATACTAGTACTACTAATGCTACTGATGTTGTAATTGTTCAAACTGAAATATCTCGTATGGATGAAATATCTGATAACTATACATTAGAGGAAGCTTATAAGTCTGATAGTATTTATGGTGTTATGGGTGGTACAAGTAGTTTTGAATTAGTAAATTCTACCTCTACACAGATTAATGGTATGAATGCTTATCAGTTTGTCTATACTGTTTCATATACAACATATCAAGATACATGGATAGAGTATAATGGACACTATTATAGAATCTTAAATCATGCACCTACATCAGTGTATGATACAGCTGAAAGTCAATTTAATGTCATATTAAATAGTTTCCAAGTAAAATAGGTTTGTAATATTTACTAGTATTTATTTATCTACATTAACTATGTAGATTATTCTCTTTTTTTAACTCTTTTTCTTTTCGTGTTTAACTGGTTTTAATAAGTATTTTTATTCTATTTTGGTAATTTATTAATAGTAGGATATTTTAATAATTATATTAATAGAATAGTGAGATAATACAATGAATAAAAGATTAGAGAATATTTTCATAAACTTTGCAAATGATCAAGAAGATTCCTTAAAGGAATTAGGAATGACTAAGGATGAATTTATTGAGAATGCTACTAAGTGGTCTGAGACCAAAGAGGGAAGCTTAGAAATTCAGAAATTTATATTAGAACAGGAGATTAAAGACTTAGAAAAAGAAATTGAGTCTATTAATTCTAAGATTCTTAGTAAGAAGGATTCTATTAAAGATATAGAGAATGATTTAAGTAATTTATAGGTGTTTATAATGGTTGAATTAACTCTTAAGGAACGTGTTGTTAAGAAGGATGATGAGATGTATGTTAAGATTCCACAGGTTATTGTGGATGGTTATGGTTTAGCTGATGGTGATCAGATAGAATGGTCTTATACTATTAATTGTAAGAACCAGAAGGTTACTACATTCACGCGTAAATATAATGGTATGGATTAACTGTTTTAGTATATTCATCTTCTTCTATTTTTTTTAGATTATTTTTTTAGTTATAGGAACTTTTTTTCATATTTTTGATTCATATTTTAATCAGTATTATTCACATAATAAGAACTATTCTATATTTTAATTCCTAAAAAGTGAATAATTATTTACTTTTTATAACACATTATAGGAATAAAAAATATTTTTAAATCACTTTTTAGGAACTACTTAGAGGCCTTTATTTTTAATATATAGTATTAAGAAAGAGTTATAGCC
>JAJQHG010000002.1 GCA_021199865.1 Methanosphaera sp.
GTAAGAGACTGTGTATATGAAATTCCCTCATCATCAAGACAGGATATGAGAGCATCAGCAAGAATATACCTGGATGATGAATCAATAAAGACTGTTGATGATGGTGCAATAGAACAAGTAGCTAATGTTGCATCACTAGAAGGTATACAAAAGAGAGCCATAGGATTACCTGACATACACTTTGGTTATGGATTCCCAATTGGTGGAGTAGCAGCATTTGGTGAAAACAATGGTATAATAAGTCCAGGTGGAGTAGGATTTGATATAAATTGTGGAGTAAGACTCCTAAAAACAAATCTCACAACAGAAGATATAAAGCCATACATGAAAGAATTAACTGATGAATTATTTAAGAAAATACCATCAGGACTTGGAAGTAATGGTATAACACACATAAAAGAAAACCAAGTGGATGATGTACTAGAAAATGGTGCTAAATGGGCTGTAGAGAATGGATATGGATGGGATGAAGACTTAACATTCCTAGAAGAAAATGGTTGTATGGACACAGCTGATGCATCAGTTGTAAGTACAAAGGCAAAAAGAAGAGGAATACCCCAACTAGGATCACTTGGTAGTGGAAATCACTTCCTAGAAATACAAACAATTGATAAAGTATTTGACGAGAAAACTGCCCAGGTATTTGGATTAGAAGAGAATCAAGTAGTAATACTAATACATACAGGTTCACGTGGATGTGGATACCAAATATGTGCAGATAACCTAAGAGAAATGGATAAAACTGCTAAAAGACTAAAACTTGATCTACCTGATCGTCAACTAGCATATGCTCCTATTGACTCTGATGAAGCACAAGACTACCTAAAAGCAATGGCTGCAGGTGCAAACTATGCATGGGCAAATAGACAGATGATTCAACACTGGACACGTGAAACATTTGAATCAATACTAAAACAAGATGCTGATGAATTAGGTCTAAGTGTACTCTATGATGTAGCACACAATATAATTAAGAAGGAAAACCATAAAGTGGGTAAAGTATCACGTAACATGTATGTACATCGTAAAGGTGCAACACGTGCATTTGGTCCAGGACGTAAAGAAATACCACAAGATTATAGGGATGTTGGACAACCTGTAATAATACCTGGTACAATGGGTACATCATCATATGTATTATCTGGTACCCAGACAGCAATGGATGAAACATTTGGATCAACAGCACATGGTGCTGGACGTGTATTAAGTCGTTCTAAGGCAAAGAACACCTATGAACCTGAAGATATATCCAAACAAATGGCTGATAAAGGAATAATATTGAAGGCTAACTCACAACCTGTTATAGCAGAGGAAGCACCTGGTGCATATAAGGATATTGATAGAGTAATAGACATTATTTCAAAGACAAAAATAAGTAACCTTGTTGCAAAAACCATACCATTAGGTGTTATTAAGGGATAGATTCATATGATTGGTATTATTGGTGGGACAGGAACAGAATCACTAATAGATACTTATCCTGTTACAGAAACAAGAGATATTACTACTGCCTATGGGGATGCTCCAACAATAAGTATACTAGAAATTAGTAACAAGCAAGTAGCCTATATTCCACGTCATAGTGGTGATCATAGTGTGCCACCACACATGATAAATTATAGGGCTAATATTGATGCTCTCTCTACTATTGGTGTTAAACAGGTGTTAGCTACAAACTCTGTTGGATCAATGGATACTAATATAATGCCTGGTAGTATATTAATACCAGATAATTTCATTGATTTTACACATGATAGGGCATCCACATTCTATGATGATAAGGTAATACATATTGATTGTAGTGAACCCTACTGTGAGACACTCAGAGGTTACTTAAATAGTAGTGGTAATACTCATCCATACGGAGTATATATTGCAACACAGGGTCCACGTTTTGAGACTAATGCTGAGATTCAATTCTATAAACAGATTGGTGGAAAAGTTGTTGGTATGACTGGTGTTCCAGAAGTGGTTCTTGCTAGAGAAAAACAAATGTGTTATAGTAGTATATGTGCTGTGACTAATTATGCTGCATCCATTAGTTCTCATACATTGACTATTACAGAGGTAGTTGATGCAATGAATGACTGTGAAGAAAGTTTAGTTGATTTAATAACAAGTACAGTTGCTAAAATTGATCAGGATAAGGATTGTGAATGTCAAAAGACATTAAATGATGCAATTATTTAATATAATTGCTAAATAAAAATATTAACTATATTTTATTGATTTATGTAGGGGTTTAAAATAGATGAATAATAATATAATAGAAGAGATTCAAGAATTAAAGAAAGATAAAAATGCTATAATATTAGCTCATAATTACCAACCAAAGGAAATACAGGAAATAGCAGACTTTGTGGGGGACTCCTTAGAATTATGTTTAAAGGCTAGTCAAGTAGATAATATTGACATGATAGTCTTTTGTGGAGTAAACTTTATGGCTGAAACTGCTGCTATAATATGTCCTGATAAGAAGGTTATTATACCAGATAATAGAGCTAACTGTCAAATGGCAGATATGGTGTCCTTAGATGAATTAAAAAAGGCTAAATCTGAGAATCCTGGTGTGCCAACAGTATTATATGTTAATAGTAGAGCAGACTCTAAAAGTGAGGCTGATATAATTTGTACATCAGCAAATGCTGATAAGGTAGTTTCATCACTAGATAGTGATAAATTCATATTTGCACCAGATCATAACCTTGGAGTATACTCCGCTGAAAAAACTAATAAGGAAGCTATGATAGTACCTGAGGATGGACACTGCTATGTACATACAATGCTACAACCTGAGGATATAATAAAAGCTAGAGAAGAATATCCTGATGCAAAAATTGTTGTACACCCAGAATGTGATAAGAAGCTTAGAGAGTTAGCTGATTATGTTGAAAGTACTGGTGGAATGGTCAGGTTAGCTAAAGATCCTGAAATTAAGCAGTTAGTTGTAGGTACAGAGATTGGTCTAGTTACTAGATTAAAAAGAGAAAATCCTGACAAGGAATTTATACCACTACGTAAGGATGCATTCTGTCTTACAATGAAACTTATTACATTAGAGAAACTACGTGATGCTCTTAGAGATGAAAAATTTATTGTAACAGTAGGTGATTCAATTGCATCTAAAGCACGTGTAAGTATTGATAGAATGCTTAATTTATCAAAGTAGGATAATTTATCCTACTAAAACTCTTATATAAACAACAAGTCTAGATTATTAGTCTAGCATCCTATTTTTATTTTCTTTATAGTAATTTTAATTATCAATTAATTTTATATATCTATAAAGTTTATCTATTAATATTAAATGTGGAGGATTGAATACTATTAATAGAGATAATTTTCCCAAGATAACACCCTCTATTATTGCAGGAATTGTATTGATATTAATTGGTGTAATTATTTTAGTAACTGATTTTCTTGATTCAATTGTTACTAGTATTCTATGGCCAATTCTTGAAGGTTCCTCAGAGGGTAAAACAGTTTTGTTTCTAGGAATTCTTGGTAGCTTACTTATTATTTGTTCGATTATTAGACAAAGTCCATGGTTACAGAAAAAAGTTTATAGATTTGAAAATAATCAGAGACCATATGTAGCAAGTGTTATAATTATATTAATTATATGTGGTCTAGTAGGATTATTAATAGAAGCTTATATTAGAAGCCAGTTTGGTGTAGGCTTTTTTACAATCCTTACATCTATGGATCCAAATACTAGTACTACTAGTCCTATGCATTCACATATATACAAATCAATACTCGGATACTTATCATATAACTTTGTTCCAATGCATGTTAACACAGCTTCATCAATACTAAGTTATGGTCTACCTTATAGCCTAATAATAATACCTGTATGGATATTTTCATATATCTGTGGAGTTATTGGTATATCACAAATGAAAACACATAGGATAGTATCATTATTTGCATTAACTCTTGCACTTATTGGTATTCTTGATGGTGGAATATTTTCACAGCCATTCCTTATAGGTATATTCATATTACTATGTACCTACTACTCTAATGGAGAGTTTAGTATAAGAAAGTTAAATATAGGTGTTCTAAATAATGCTGTTATTGTAATGGGATACATGTTACTAGTTGCTATGATCATAGAAGTTGGAGGATCAGACACAGAACTTCATACATTAACAGTTATTAATCAGACAGAACCTGTGGATATGAGTCAATTTGATGTTATAAGTACAGAGGTTGATGGTGATAAAACAATATACACACTTAATACTACGATGCCCGATAAAGAGTTAATACAAGAAGTATTCTCAACATTCCAATCAAAAGCAGATCTAACGTTTATGTCATGGAACTTCTATACTTACTTTTAGCAAATAACAAATTAACCCCCATTCTATACTATTTTTTTAATAATTAATTTATATAATAGAGTTTATTGCTAAAAATAGAAGTAATATAATTTTGCATTAAATAGTTAAATAATAAAGGAGGTTAGGATAGATTATCTAATCAAATACAGATGGATTTAAGAAGTTTTTAATATTATCTTCTGTTCCTGTAAATAGGATTAGATCATCAATTTTTAATTTAAAGTCTTGATTAAAGTCAGTTATGGTCTCATTATCTCTTATAATAGATGTAACTGTTAAATTATTACTTTTGAACTCATAATCTGATAATCTAGATGACTTAGTTACATATACTGATTCTACATCAAGATCAGTTATACGTTCACTTAGTGATGTACTTATTTCTTCTGGAGAAATACAACGGAATGTATCATACTTCTCTGCTCTTAGGTTTTGAGCAATATCTGTGATTTCACTCATGTCTTTATCATAGTATTCCATTATTAATGTGAACATGACAATACTTGTCTCAAACTCCTCAGGTATTACTTCATCAGCACCTGTATCATAGAGTTCATCTACATTCTTCATGTATCTTGTTCTAACAATAATATGGATCTCTGTATTTAATCTTCTAGCTGTGTCCACTGCTTTAACAGTATTATTATAGTCAGATGTTGCTATTAGAATACTTGTTGCTGATGTAATCTTAGCCTCTTTTAGTACAGACTCATTTGATGCATCACCATATATAATAGGTTCTCCCGCATTCTTCTCTCGTTCTACTATTATAGGGTTCATATCAATAATTACATATGGTATATCATAATGATTACATGCTCTTGAAAGATTTTTTCCATTCACACCAAAACCAACAATTATTACATGATCTTCAAGTACATCCTCCTCGATTTCCTCAGGCTGTACTTTTTTGAGTTCATCATCTACTTGGAAGTATGGTATTCTCTTTAAGTATCCTGTTATCTTTGGAGATAATCTCTCTAGGAATGGCGTTGCAGTCATTGTTAGAACACTCACTGTTAAGAAGGTAGTGTACAATGATTCACTAATTAAACCATATATCATTCCTTGACTTGCAAGAATAAAGGAGAATTCTCCTACCTGTGTTAATAATAAACTCATTGAAACATTAGTCCTTAATGGTAACTTTAATATTTGACCAGTAATAAATGATGCAACAAATTTTATTATTAAAACTATAGCAGTTAGGAATAATATAAACACTATATTCTCTATAAGGTATTGTACATTTATCATTAAACCAATAGATATAAGATATATACTTAAGAATACATCTTGGAATGGTTGCATATATCCTAGTGCTTGATGACTATAATCAGTATTAGAAATCATTAATCCTGCAATAAATGCTCCTAATTCCTCTGAAATACCAACAGTAGATGTTGCATATGTTATACCAAAACATAATAAGAGAATTATTAACATGAATAAATCCCTATTTTTTGTCTTAGATGCTTGTTCTAGTACTGCTGGTACAACATAGTTACTACCAAGAATTAGTATTATGGCTAAGCCTACAATTTGTACAATTGATCTTGGTAGTGTGGACATATCAAGTGATTGTCCTCCAAGAATAGGTGTAAATAGTAGTACTACGATAACAGCTATATCCTGGAATATAAGAATTCCGAGTGTTACCCTACCAGTCATGGAATGGTTTAAGTGTTGTTTTTGCATAATCTTCATTACAATAGCAGTACTGCTGAAACATATGAGGAATCCCATGAATATTGCTTCATTTAATGGGAAACCTAATATAAACATTAATGCTGTTGTAATAATAGTTGTTGTAACAACTTGTAGTATACCTCCAACTACTGCATACTTCTTAATAGCTGAGAATTGTTCAACAGAAAATTCAAGTCCTATAATAAATAATAAAAATATTACACCCAACCCTGAAATTGTATCAATAATATCTGTAGATGTAATGAATTGATTAAGTACCATACCAGTTATGAATAAACCAATCGTGGTAGATAACTTTAGTCTATTAAATACTAATAGGACTAGTACAGCTGTGAATAAGACCACAGATATACTTTCTAATAAATATAAATCCATGTTATATGTTCCTATCGTTATTTATCTAATTATTATCGTTCTTTATCATTTTATTATTAAATTTCACATATATATATAAATAAAATTACATATATAATTATATCTTTAATG
>JAJQHG010000135.1 GCA_021199865.1 Methanosphaera sp.
CCATTATACTTACTAATAAAAATATATATTATCATTAATTAAGTAACTATTAACTTGTAACTAAAAATAAAGTAAAATATCCCATATAATTAATATTATTTTTACATATTATTGACATGTTCATTTCTAATAATAATATATAGTATATTATAATAAAAAAATGTAACGCTAAAAACAAGACAAAGAAAAATAAATAAAGAAAAAATAGAACAAGAAGAATCATGTGTTATTATGTGTACTACATTTCATAATAATAGCAGTCTCCCCATCCTCATAGTAATTGGGTTGCTCATCAATAGTGATAAATCCATGATTTTTATAGAACTTTATTGCACGTAGATTAGATTTTCTAACCTCTAATATAACATTATGAATATCATTCTTACCAAATATGTCAATGATAATATCAAGTATCCTGGAGCCTATACCCATTCCCTGGTAATTCTTATCAATAGCTATTGCTATAATATGACCATTACCATCCTTAACCCAGTATATGATATATCCAACAACACTATGGGCTAGTTCTACAACAGCAAATCCCACACCACTCTCATATAATTTAATTAGTATATCAGCAGGATAAGGATCACTAAACACATCAAACTCTATTTTTAATACATCATCAAGATCTGATAACTTAAAGTCACGTATCCTCATAAACATAAAACCTTATAATAAAAAATTCAATAAATAATAACTTTCTATTAATTAGTTATATAATTATTAATTAATGAATATAATATTTTGGTTAGAAAAGTATATTTGACTGAGAAACTATTTTAGTTGAGAAAATATTTTAGTTAAGAAACTATTTTGGTATTATATACAAGATACGACAATAATAATTATTGTAGATAATCAATAAGATTACTGGTTTTTATTATGACAAACATATGGCAGAACTTTGCACAATACATTATAGATAACTATTCAGATTCAGATAAAATCATTGAAGTTGGAATTGGAAAGATATATAATGTGGCCGATATTCTAAAAAATAGGCTACCTAACACTACAATTAAGCTCATAGATTTATATCCCTCCAGAGATGATATTCTTAGAGATGATATTACAAACCCAACAGATGAATACTATCAGGATGCCAACCTAATATATTCTATTAGGCCACCAGAAGAGTTACAAAAAGATATTACACAACTTGCTAACCAGTATAATAGTAATGTTATAATAAAACCGTTAATGACAGAGGAAATAAATTATAATCTCCAGACGCGTTTTAAACTAGTAAATTATAAAAGTATATCATTTTATGAGCTAAATATAGGAAATGAGTAAATGGATATAGAAAAATTAACTCCGAGTGAAATACTGGATAAACTAGATACATCAATAGATGGACTAACAAGTAGTCAAGTAGAAGCAAAAACAAGTGAATATGGAAAGAATCAATTAAAAGAAAAGCCTAAGAAGAGTAATATCAGGAAGTTTTTAGAACAGTTCACTGAACCCATGACTGTTCTTTTAATAATAGCTGGAATAATTGCTCTATTAATAGAGGATTATATTGATAGTGGAGTAATATTCCTGATTGTAATCTTTAATGCTGTGATGGGTTATAGACAGGAAAATCAGGCAGAAAATGCTATGGATAAGCTTAAGAGCCTAACTAGTAAGAAGGCCATAGTACTGCGTGATAATACAAAGTGTGAAGTTAATACTGAAGATATAACTATTGGTGATATTGTTATTCTAGAAGAAGGAGATAATATCCCAGCAGATATAAGATTAATTGAAACATATGATTTAAAAATTGATGAATCATCCCTTACAGGTGAATCTCTACCAGTAGAGAAGATTGCAGATCCTGTTGATGATGATTCACATGATAATATTGTGTATATGAATTCATTTGTATCACGTGGTAGAGCAAAAGGTGTAGTATATGCTATTGGTATGGATACACAGATAGGTAATATTGCATCAATGATACAGGAGGAAGATGATAAACTCACACCTCTTGGTGTGCAGATGGATAAGGTTGGAAAGATTCTTGGATCACTAGCAATTGTGGTATGTATAATTGTTATAGTATTAGAGACTGTTCAAGGTGTAGCACTTGCAGATTCCTTTATGACAGCAGTATCTCTAGCTGTTGCAGCAATACCTGAGGGTCTACCAGCAGTACTTACCTTAACACTTACTCTTGGTATGCAACGTATGGCTAATAATAATGCTATTGTTAGAAAACTACTAGCTGTTGAGACTCTTGGATCATGCTCTGTAGTCTGTAGTGATAAAACTGGAACACTTACACAGAACAAATTAACAGTCACAGATTCATCAATCACTGATGAAAAAATGTCATATATTATATCAGGACTATGTAATAATGCAAAGGTTACTAAAGACACTAAGATTGGTGATCCTACAGACATATCAGTTATGGAGTATGCAATAGAAAACAACTTTGATAGTGATATTACATATGAAAGATTATATGAAATACCATTAGATAGTCAAAGAAAACGAATGACAACAATTAACACAGTAAATAAAA
The DNA here is from genome assembly GCA_021199865.1 of Methanosphaera sp. Lineage (GTDB taxonomy): Archaea > Methanobacteriota > Methanobacteria > Methanobacteriales > Methanobacteriaceae > Methanosphaera. The sequence goes on from JAJQHG010000135.1 coordinate 2,522, forward strand.
AAGAATACGTGTTAATTAAGGGAGCAGCAGAAATACTACTAGATAAATGTGAATATATAAGTCATAATGGTACAACTAAGAAGATAACTGACAAAGAAAAAAATAGTATACAAGATGAGATAACAGACTTTACAAACCGTGCACTTAGAGTACTATTACTAGCATATAAAGAAGTGGATGACTACACCAAGTATAGTCAAGAACAACTAGAATCAAACCTAGTCTATACAGGTATAATTGGAATGATGGATCCACCAAGAGAAGGAGTAAAAGAATCTATCCAGCAGTGCTATGATGCAGGAATTGATGTGAAGATGATCACGGGAGATCATAAGAACACTGCTAGTGCAATAGCACAAAAGATTGGTATAAGAAATAATGAGAATACACTAACAGGCAACCAGATGAAAGAGATGGATGATGATCAACTAAGAAAGGTCGTTATGCATACAAATGTATTTGCAAGAGTATTCCCAGAACAGAAGGTACGTATAGTAAAAGCATTACAATCAAATAATCAGACAGTATCCATGACTGGAGATGGAGTAAATGATGCTCCAGCACTAACATCAGCAAATATAGGTGTTGCCATGGGTTCAAGTACAGATGTAGCAAAGGATTCTAGTGATATGATACTACAGGATGATAAATTCTCAACAATCATCTATGCTGTTAAGGAAGGACGTACAATATACTCAAATATTAAGAGATTTATCAAGTTCCAATTATCCACAAATATAGCTGCAATAATAACAGTACTATCAGCAACATTAATGTCAATACAAGTACCATTCAATGCTGTACAACTACTATGGATAAACATTATAATGGATGGACCACCTGCACAATCACTAGGAGTCGAACCATCAGATGAAAATATTATGAATGTAGAACCATCAGATGAAAACATACTAGCAAAGGATAACCTAACACACATCATATTAATTGGAATAGTAATGGCTATAGGTACACTGGGATTATACTTATATGAGTTATCTATAGGTACAGATACAACTCTTGCTACAACAATAGCTTTCACAGTATTTGTAATGTATCAATTATTTAATGTATTTAACTGTAGATCAAAAAGTAACAAGAGAAATAATACACTCATAGCATCTGTAATATTATCATTCATATTACAGTTATGTGTAATCTATATCTCTCCATTACAGACAATCTTCAGAACAACAGCAATACCACTAATTAGTTGGATACCAATAATAATTGTTGCACTAACAGTTCTAGTAGCCGAGAGAATAATACGTAGGTTTGAAAACAGTATAATATAACAATAAACTTATCCTCCTAATAAATTATCCCCATCATAACTTTTTTATTATTTTTAACTAGATAACAATTAAAAACACACTTAATAAAACACAGGTGTAATTAAAGAATATTTTAAATAAAATTACAAAATAAGTATTATCAATAAAAAATATAGAAAATAGTAAGGAATTTATAGATACCAATAATTATAGAGGAATATAAATGAGATACATTGTAATGTCTGGTACATCAGATTCAACAAAGGTAATAAAATACCTGGATAATAAAGAAAACTACATTATAGCTACAACAGTAACAGATTATGGTGCAGATATAGCAAAGAATGCTGGTGCAGATAAAGTAATATCCAAACCACTAAAACAAGAAGACTTTGTTAGTCTAATAAAAGAAAATAATATTGATACCCTAATAGATGCTACACACCCATTCGCATCCGTAGCAACAGATACAGCAATTAAGAGTTGTAACGAAACAGGAATAAATTATATAAGATATGAGAGAGCCTCCACAGTACTACCTGAAACTGATCTTATACATAAGGTTGAATCGTTTGAAAAAGCAGCAATACTAGCAAATGAAATGCTAGGTAGTGATGATAAGTTAATGCACCTAGCAGGTGTTATGACACTAGGCGATATAACAGAAAAAGTTGATCCAAATAAAATTATTGTAAGGGTTCTTCCTAACACATTTAGTATATCAAAGACTCAGAAGACAGGTATCAAGGCATCAAATATTATTGCTATGCAGGGTACATTCTCCAAGGAGTTTAATAAATCCCTGATGAAGGAGTATAATGTAAGTATAGTTCTAACAAAGGAAAGTGGTGAAAGTGGTGGTGCTGAAGAAAAGATTAATGCAGCACTAGATCTAGGAATACCTATAATACTAGTAACAAGACCTGTTGTTGAAGGTCTAGATCAATACCCTATAGTACGATCAATTGAAGAGTTAGATGAAATACTTTAACTTACCTTCCCACCATATAATCTTCAATAAGTTCTCTTTTTTTAATAGAAATTATGATAATTTATTCTCTAATAATAATGTTTTTTTTAATAAAAATAGTTATTATATTCGTTAATAGTAATAATTATAGAAAAAGTGTTTATTAATAAAAATATAGAAAAAAAAGTCTTTTATGTAAATAAAAAATAAAAAATACAACTTTAAGTTCTTAACTGCATAAAAAGAGTTTATAAAGTCAAAAACTATAACATAATGGCCTCAGAGCGCCCATCATTCATCATATATCAGAGCTCATAGGGTTCATCATCGGCCACTATAATATTATTTATTCAAATTATTAAATGTTTATCCAAACATTACTGAATCTTTTGCAATGTCCTGGTTACGTGCTGTTAATACCTTCTTAAGTGCATCCTCAAAGTTTTGTGCACTTACACTATAATGTTCATCACGTATTGCAAACATACCTGCCTCAGTACATATTGATTTAAGATCTGCACCAGAAGCATCCTTTGCTTGATGAGCAATATATTCTAGGTCTACATCACTATCAAGAGTCATGTCCTTAGTATGAATCTTAAGGATTTCTAGTTTACCTTCTTCATCAGGTACAGGTACTTCTATTACTCTATCAAATCGTCCAGGCCTAATTAATGCTGGATCAAGTATGTCTGGCCTATTTGTTGCAGCAAGTATTCTTACATTACCTCTGGTTTCAAATCCATCCATCTCTGCTAATAGTTGCATAAGTGTACGTTGTACCTCACGATCTCCACTAGTAGATCCTTGTAATCTCTTTGCTGCTATTGCATCAATTTCATCTATGAATATGATTGCTGGAGCTTTTTCTTTTGCTAATTCAAATACTCCTCGTACTAATCGTGATCCTTCACCAATATATTTCTTTACAAACTCACTTGCAACAATCTTGATGAACGTAGCATTTGTTTCATGTGCTACAGATTTAGCTAGTAATGTTTTACCAGTTCCAGGTGGTCCATAGAATAATACTCCTTTTGGTGGAGTTATTCCTACCTTTTCAAAGATTTCAGGGTTCTTTAATGGTAATTCAACTGTTTCTATGGTTTCTTTTATTTGATCATCAAGTCCACCAATATCATCATAGGAAAGATCAGGTTTTTCTTCTATTTCCATTCCAGATACTAATGGATCTTTTTCTGATGTTAATACATCAACTATGCTGAATGTTTGTTGGTTTAGTGCTACTCTTGCACCAATCTCCATCTTACTAGCATCCTTTTCAGAGTATTTTAGTAAAAATGAGGGTCCTGTAGTACTCTTTACTACTGCTTCATGATTATCTAGTAACTCAGATACTGTTGCTATAACTAGAGGTGGTGTTCTAAATCTATTAATCTCATTCTTTAGAGATTTAACTTCACGATCTAACCTTAAGTTCTCATTTTCTAGTAATACTTTATCTTTCTCTAACTTTCTTACTTCCCAGGTTAGATTACGCTCAATTGCTTCATGTTTATCGAGGATATTTGTTAAGTCTTCATCTTCAACTGATTCTATAATTTGTGTTTCCTCGTCTGGCTTATCAAATGAACTTGGTTGAGTCTCTTCCACGAATATACCTCCTTTTAGTAGATTCTTAAAATTTATTAGTTTTATTATATAGATTTAGTTATAATATTTCGTTAATTATCTTTTATTTATATTATAACTTTTTTTATTTTATTTTAAATATCAATTATACAATAG
>JAJQHG010000064.1 GCA_021199865.1 Methanosphaera sp.
TAGTACCTGTTATATTAATGATTATATCCTTATTATACCTTGGAATATTTGGATTAGAAGAAGGTGTAGATCTCGAGGGAGGAACACTGGTCACAGTAGAACTTAAGGAGTCTATGAGTGATACAGAGATAACCGAGTTAATACAGGACACACTCGGTATCACTGATGTAGAAACATCTGTTAGTGGTAACAGTGCAACTATAACACTTCCTGGAACTATTAGTCAGGATGACTTTACTAACCAGTTTAGTGATCAATTTAATGTTTTAAGCTTTAAGAGTGTTGGTGCACTTCTAAGTGATGCTGCAATGACCCAGATAATATATGCTCTTGCATTTGCCCTAGTATTCATGGCAATAACAGTATATATTGCATTCAGGGATTTCTATCCATCACTTGCTATAATTCTATCAGCAGTATGTAACATATCTATTGCTACAGGTGCTATGAGTCTATTAGGCATATCTCTGTCTGTTGCTAGTGTTGGTGCTCTATTAATGCTTATAGGTTATGGTGTAGATACAGATATACTGCTTACTACACGATTACTTAAACGTCATGATGGAACTCTTGAGGAACGTATAGATAATGCTTTTAGTACTGGTACAACACTAACTATCTGTGCATTAGCTTCAATGATAGTATTATATGTTGTTGTAACTATTCTTATACCATCTGCACAAGTACTTCTAGATATATCTGCAGTATTAATAATAGGATTATTATCAGATCTCTTATCAACATGGTTGATGAATCTAGGTATACTTAAATGGCATATTAACAGGGATGGTTCATATTAATCAGAAGACTAAAGATTTTCTAAAGAGACCTAGAACAATACTATTAATAGTATTACTACTTCTCAGTGTGTGTTCTATAGCCATTAATGGTATATCTGAGGGTCTTGATTTAGCTGGTGGATCAAGGATACAATTACACTTAGAAGAAGCAGTTGATCAGGATACTATGGATACTGTTTTAAGCGTTCTTGATAAGAGACTTAATACCTATGGTATTAGTGATGTCCAGATACGACAAAGTGGTAATCAGGATGTTATTGTTGAGATAGCGGGTGTGAGTCCAGATGAAGTTGAGAATATTATCAGTACACCAGGTAAGTTTGAAGCGAAGATTAATAATGAAACTGCTCTGACTGGATCAGATATTACTAGTGTATCCTCAAAGACAGTAACTGGTACTAAGTGGTCTGTACCATTCTCTATATCAACAGATGCTGCTAACAAGTTTGCACAGGTAGCAGAAGGACAAGCTGGTGCATCAGTAGACATGTATCTTGATGATGAATTAGTATCATCTCCACAATTAAGTGGTGAACTAGCAAATGGTGTAGGTACAACAGATATTGAAGTATCTGGTGGAGAGTCTACTGAAGAGGAAGCTCAGGAGAAGGCTACCCAGATACATACTGTTCTTGAGTCTGGTGCACTGCCAGTAAAACTATCTATTAGTGGAGTAAGTACTGTGTCAGCACAGCTTGGATCACAGTTTGAACAGGGTGCTCTTATTGCTGGATTACTTGCATTATTTGCAATTGTTGGTATCCTAGCATTTAAGTATAAGTCCACTAAACTAGTGTTACCAATAGTATTTACTAGTTTATCTGAGTTAATTCTTATACTAGGATTTGCATCAGTAACAAGTTGGAACTTAGACTTATCGGCTATAGCGGGTATTATAGCGACAATTGGTACTGGTGTTGATGACCAGATTGTTATGACTGATGAGGTACTTGAAAGGCAGGATGTTAGTCATAGAAGGAATATTGTAAAGACACGTATTAAGGATGCATACTTTATTGTATATGCATCTGCAGCTACTCTTATTGCTGCTATGCTTCCATTAGCATATGTTGGATTCTCAAGGGGTTCAACTGGTATTGGTATGCTCACAGGATTTGCAGTAACTACTGTTGTGGGTGTAATTGTAGGTATATTTATTACTCGTCCAGTGTTTGCTGATTTCATGGAAACATTCCTTATTAAAAAACCTAAGGATGAAATGAATGTTAGCCATAGTGGTGATGATAAGAAGCCTAAGAGTGATAAGAAGAAGGGTCGTAAGACTATTGCACGTGAAAAGGCTGAGGCTGAGGCTAAAGAACAAAGAAAACATAGACGTTTTGGTAGATAATTATTATCTACTACTCTTTTTTTAATTTTTTATATTGATTTTATTATAATATTATATTAGGATTATTTTTATTCTATGAATAGTTTTTATTAGAATATTTTTTTTATTAATGGATAAGATTCTCATCTCCTAATAGAATTTAATAAATTCTAAATATTAAGAAGTACTAATTTTTATATATGTTAAATAAAGATCATCCAAGATATCAATCATTAGTATATAGAGAAAAAATTGTTGAAGCACATAAGAATGGCATACTTGCTGATTCAGGTATGATTGCTCATGGTCGTGGAGAAACATTTGATTATCTAATTGGTGAGAAGACTACTGATAACTCACATAATACTATTGATGTGTCAGCATGCTACTTTTTAACTAGTAAGCATCCAGTATTATCTGTTAATGGTAATACTACTGCTCTTGTAGCAGAGGATATTGCTAGGTTATCAAAGCTTCTTGATATACCTGTAGAGATTAACCTGTATTATAGAACTAGTGAACGTGTGGCTAATATTGAGAAGGTTTATATGGATCTTGGTGTTGATAACTTACTTGGTACAGATGAGGATGACTTTATAGATACTCCAGATCTTAATGGTCCAAGATCACCTGTGAGTATTGAGGGAATAAAGAAGGCTGACTTAGTCTTCATACCATTAGAAGATGGTGATAGAGCCGAAAAACTTGCACAGAATGGTAAGAATATAATATCAGTAGATCTGAATCCATTATCTAGGACTGCACAGACATCTACTGTTACTATTGTGGATAATATTGTTCGTGTATTACCAGAACTAATTAACTCTATTGAGAAACATGTTGATATGCCAAGAAGTCAACTAGAGGATAAGATTAATGGGTTTAATAATAAGGATAATCTTGATAGGGCTATTAATGATATTATTACAAGATTTTAATTATAGGGGATTATTTGTTTGAAAGTTTATGGAGTTAGTGGACTGCCAGGATCAGGAAAGAGTGTTATTTCCCGTATTGCTAAGAAGGAGGGTATCTATACTATTAGTATGGGTAATGTGATACGTAAGGAAGCTGAGAAGAATAATTGTTCTACGGGTACTATGGCAGTTAAGCTTAGAGAAAAGTATGGTAAGAATGTTGTTGCTAATAGATGTGTTAATGAGGTATATACTCACTCTAAGAATAATAGGCATAACAAGAATAATAAAGTTACTGTGAAGAAGATTTATACTACTCATAGTAAGAATAATAAGCCACAGCGATACAAGAAGATTGAGCAGGACATCTATATTATTGAGGGTATACGTAGTCCTGCAGAGGTAACATACTTTAAGAAGCATTTTAAGAACTTTAAGGTTATAGGTATACATTCTAGTCCTGAGAAGAGATTTAATAGGTTGAAGAGACGTAAACGTAGTGATGATTCAACTGATTATATTGAGTTTTCTAGGAGAGATGAGCGTGAACTAAGGTTTGGTATTGGTGATGTTATTGCATTATCTGATTATATGTTAATTAATGATGGGCCAATACAAGTATTTAAGAATGATATTAAGGCGTTGATAGCAAATGAAATCAAACTCCAAAATAGAAGTAATAATAAGAACAGTGGTAAACAGAACAGAAAATATCCAAAAGGTCAAAAGAAGTCTAAGAAATATAACAAGCAACGATATAACAATAAACAACAGAAACGATGAAGTACTAGAAATAGTTGGTGATATTAGCATACTATCTACTATACATAGGTTCATTAAGTCTAATGATTTAGAGGAAGTTACAAGAAATATTATTAGTCATTATGTTAATGATGAATCAATCATATTCTATGTTAATAAGCAAGGTGCTTATAATAATTATTTTAATATTGTTGATGAGTCTCTCTCTAGCCTAGGTGATATTGAAGTTGAAATTAAAACAACTGATATAGATTATGTGCTTGATTATTTAATAAATTAAGTTACATATTAAAATACTATTAAAACAGACAAAGAATTATCATACTTATATCATGATCATATAATATGATTAGTTATTAAATAATTTATTTATAAGAATAGTTTTTAGAAAAGAGGTAGGTTAAAAATTAAATGAAAAATAGTATTAATCTATACTATAATCATATTTTTCTTCAAGATGCACCTTTTCAATATTATATGTTCCACTATCAACCTTCCAGTCAATAGTTGCATCATCAATAACAATCCTTCTATCATACATTGGTGCATCAAGTACTAGTGTTTCTGCTTCTCCACCCTCAAATGCTGGATGTATTCCATACTTTTTATTTAGCTCTACTAACTCATCTATTGCATCCCTAGTAATTGTGCGACCAAGCCAATCCTTTGTTAATCCATATGCTGATACACTAGTAATAATAACTTCAAAGCCCAGATCAACTAATTGATTCATGTATTCAATAGGATCTTTATGCCATAATGGTGAACAAACCTCAAGATCTAGTTTTTCACAGATTGTATCTATACGTGATCTTTGATACACTGATTCTATTGCTCCAGTATAAATTATTTCTACACCCTTATCTTTTAGATGAGATATACCTGCTTCTAGTTCTAGAAGTTCTTCCTCCTTTACTCCCTCAGTAACAAAGTCCATTGATGGTATTTCCATTGCTGCAGAACAATAATCAACCATATCTATTGCTGGCACATGAAACATGTATGATTCCTCATTATTTGATACCATTGTTAGTAGTGCTACTATATCATCATTATTCTTCTGTGCATAATATACTGCCATTGTACTATCTTTACCACCAGAATATAACACTGCTGCCTTCATATAATTTCTCCAAAAAATTCTTTATAAATAAATATTGTTTTATTAGATTAAGTCTAGTTAATTAACATAATTAAAAAGGGGGGTGTTTAGTTTACTAAATATAAAAATTAAAAATAAGAGAGGGGTTTTGATTAGTCCCTCTTCTTTGGACGTACCTTAACAGTACTCCTCTTTTGTGGCTGAACATCACTACTCTTCTCTGGTTTATTATTATTCTCTTCTGGTTTACTACTAGTTTTCTCTTGGTTACTAGTAGTATCAGTTTCTACTTTTTTATTAGTAGAATCATCATTAGATCTTCTATTACGTAGCCTGGAAAAGCGTGACTCGGATTTCTCTTGAGTACTTGAAGTCTTTAAGTCATCTTCCTCTAATTGTTTAAAGTTCTTGTTAGATCCAATATTCTGTTTAGGACTCTCATCAAAGGATTCATTAAATATATCAATAGAATCATTTCTAGATACTTCCTTATTGAATGATCTACGCCTAGTATTATGATTAGAATTACGGTTAGAATTAACATCAGGAATAGTTTTACGCATAATTCTATCCCTTGATGACTCCTTCTTCTTTCTTCTATGAGACCTCTTACTAAAGGAATATATACTATCAACAAACTGTCCTATTAGTGCAACAATAACACCAATTGCTCCCCCTATAAGTACTACAACATTACTATCAGGAACATACGTGTTAATAAATGATACCGCATCCTCTGTTGGTCCGGTTACCTCAGTAACAATAGCACCACTATTAGAGATAGTATCCATAATATTAGTTACATTATTTGCATCAACTGTAGCTGTAGCAGTCATAGAAGTATATCTTAGAACACCATAGTTTTCTGTACTGAAAGTTGAATAAATACTATTAAGTACACTCTGTGGATCAGCATCATCAGTAAGGACAGCCTTATAAGTATTATTTCCCATATCCTCAACACTTGAAATATAAGAGTTACTACTATTTAATTTATTCAAAAATGTCGATTCAAGAGTCGTGCTTTCAAACTCATCTGTTTTAAACATTATTCCATCATAAGTAACACTATGAACACCATTAATAGATGAAATATTAGCAATAATCTCTGTCAGATTACCATTAGTTGACAGACTCATTTCAACCGTATCTGTACCATCAACAGTACCCTCTATAATAGTACGGCTAAAGTCAGGTAAATCATCCACTATTGGTGAAAGTAGGAACAGTCCACCAACAAGACCAATAACTAATCCTAAACCTACTACAGATAATAGATTCTTCTTACCCATATAGGGTGTCAATAGGGCTGTTGAGAATACAAATACCATTGCAAAAACAAATAATATCAACATAATAATTATTGTCAGTGCATCCATATCATATCTACCCTCTATATTAAGAACATTTTATTGTTCTTGTT
>JAJQHG010000071.1 GCA_021199865.1 Methanosphaera sp.
GAATGTTTTTAGTATGGTGTAAACATGATTAACTTACCTGATTTTGATCAAAGAGAATTCATACAGAGAGCTTGTGAATTCATTAAAGATGAAGTAGAAAAATCAAACACTGATGGAGTAGTTGTAGGATTAAGTGGAGGTATAGATTCAACAGTAGTAGCCTACCTTGCAGTAAAAGCTTTAGGCTCAGATAATGTGAAGGGATATATCATGCCTTCCCTTACAACTTCTGATGAAGATATATATGATGCACAATTAATACAAGATTTAATTGATATAGAAACAACATACATCTCTATAGGAGATCTTTATGAAGACTTTGTTAACACATGTAAGAGTGATAATTCTCCAGAAAATAAACAAAGCTTAGCATCAGCAAATATTAAGCCAAGACTACGTATGAGTATACTATATTACTATGCAACACTTAACAATTACCTGGTAATAGGAACAGGTAATAAAACAGAGTTACTAGTAGGATACTTCACAAAGTATGGTGATGGAGGAGTAGACTTATTACCAATAGGCGACCTATATAAAGAAGAAGTACAATTAGTAGCACAAGCTCTAGGAGTACCAGATTCTATTATTAATAAAGCACCAACAGCTGGACTATGGCCAGGACAAACAGATGAATCAGAACTAGGAATGACATACCCAGTACTAGACAGATTATTATACTTATATAATGACCAGAAGGAAGATGTAGACTTAATTGCAGATGCACTAGAAGTACCCGTCTCAGAGGTAGAGCGAATAATTAAACTAGTTGAAAATTCATCACACAAGAGAGATCCAATACCAATACTTCCTATAAGTGAAGATGTTGATGAAGAAGATGATTATAGCATCTATGTGGATGATATATAATCATTATAACCTCCCTTTAACACATAATAATATTCTTAAAACCCTATTTTATCTACTAGAATAATACCTATGATTAACATTATTTAATCATATTAACCTATACTCTACATGTTAACTTAATAATCTTAATTATCATATTAACTTAATTCTAACATAGTTAACATAATCCTAATAACTTATTCTAATAAACTTAAAATAATGTTAACGATATAGATATAAATATTATAAATTAATTTTCATAAATAATTATTTCACATCTTTTAATTAATTGGAGTCAAATCAATGGTATCAGAATTAGAGAAAAAATGGCAAAAAAAGTGGCAGGAAGCAAAGCTATTTGAATCAAATCCAGATGATAGAGAAAAAATGTACCTAACAGTAGCATTCCCATATCCAAGTGGAGCAATGCATGTAGGTCATGGTAGAACATACACAGTACCAGATGTATATGCAAGATTTAAGAGAATGCAGGGATGCAACGTACTATTCCCTATGGCATGGCACGTAACAGGAGCACCAGTAATAGGAATAGCAAAAAGAATAGAACGTCAAGATCCATGGACACTAGATATTTACAAGAATGTACATAAAGTACCCGAAGATGAACTAGAAAAATTCACAGACCCAGAGTATATTGTAAAATATTTCAGTAGTGAATACCATGATGACATGACAAACATGGGTTACTCAATAGACTGGAGAAGAGAATTTAGAACAATAGATCCTCACTATCAACAATTTGTCAGATGGCAGATAAGACAACTAAAAGACAAGAACATTATACACAAGGGATCACACCCAGTTAAGTACTGTCCAGATGATGATAACCCTGTAGGTGATCATGACCTATTAGAGGGAGAAGGTGTAGGAATAAACCAGTTAACACTTATAAAATTCCCATATGAGGACTCATACCTAGTAGCAGCAACATTCAGGCCAGAAACATTATATGGAGCAACAAACTTCTGGTTAAATCCTGATGCAGAATATGTAAAAGTAGAATATGAGGATGAAAAATGGATAATAAGTAAAGAAGCATATGGAAACATTATTCATCAAAAGGAGTCCATGGAGATAATAGGGGATGTTGATCCAAAAGACATAATTGGAAAAACAGTAGAAAACCCATTAACTCATGACTTACTACCAGTATTCCCAGCATCCTTCGTAGATCCAGACTATGCAACAGGAGTTGTATTCTCAGTACCTGCACATGCACCCGCAGACTACATAGCACTAGAGGATATAAAGAAGAATACTAGTGCAATAGAAGAATATGGACTACAAGAAGCAATAGATAACATTAAAATGATAAGTTTAGTAGATCTTAAAGGATACTCAGAGTATCCAGCAAAAGACTTCTTAGACAAATATAATGTTACAAGCCAGGATGATGAAAACCTTAAAGAAGCAACCAATGAAATATACAAACTTGAACATGCAAAGGGTATAATGAACTCAAATACTGGTAAATATGAGGGACGTCATGTATCAGAAATAAGAGATGAAGTAGTAGCTGAGTTAATAGATACAAACATTGCAGTCAGACTCTATGAATTCGCAGAAAAACCAGTAATATGTAGATGTGGAGCAAAATGTGTAGTAAAAGAGTTACATGACCAATGGTTTGTTAAATACTCTGATAAGGAATGGACAGAAAACACCTACAAGTGTCTAGACCAACTAGAAGTAGTACCAAACGAGATAAGATCCAACTTTGAATACTATCTTGACTGGCTAGAAGACTGGGCATGCTCAAGAAGACTAGGACTAGGAACACACATGCCATGGGATGAAAAATGGTTAATAGAACCATTAACAGACTCAACAATCTACATGTCCTATTACACAATAGCAAAATACATGGAACAAATCAATCCAGAAGACCTAAATGATGCATTCTTCAACAAGGTATTCCTGGACATTGATGGAGCAAATGATGGATCAACCAATAAGATTAGTCCAGAGTTAACACAACAAATACAGGATGAATTTAACTATTGGTATCCACTAAACTGGAGACTATCAGCAAAAGACTTAGTGGGAAACCATTTATCATTCCACATGTTCCACCACGTAGCAATATTCCCAGAAAAATACTGGCCAAAAGGAATAACAGTATTTGGTATGGGACTACTTGAAGGACAGAAGATGTCCTCATCTAAGGGTAATGTAATTCTACTTAGCCAAGCAATAGATACATATGGTGCAGATACAGTAAGACTATTCTTAATGTCATCAGCAGAACCATGGCAAGACTTCGACTGGAGAGAAACAGAGGTAAATGGTATCCAGAGAAGACTAGAAGCAATACAAGAATTCCCAGAAAAAGTAGAGAAAATAATGGGTCAACCACTAAAACTAAGCCTAGAAAACACTATACCAGAAGTTGAAAAACCAATCAACAAGTGGATTATTAGTCAAATAAACAATAAAATACAGGTAGCTACAGATGCACTAGAAGGATTCCAGACAAGAAAAGCTCTACAAGCAAGTTTATTCCTATATAGAAAGGATGTAGACTATTACTTATCACGTATAACTAGTATTACACAGGAAGAAAAGGATACTCTAACATACATTGTTAATACATGGATAAGACTTCTATCACCATTCATACCATACACTACAGAGGAAATATGGGATACATATAATGATGATGAAATATTTATTTCCTCAATTGACTGGCCAACAGTAGACACATCAGTAATTGATGAGAAGATAAATAAGTCCGAGGAAATCATACAAGACTTAAGTAAGGATATCAAGGAAATTATTAAGATAACAAAGTCAACACCAGAAACAGTACATCTTTACACAGCACCAGACTGGAAGTATGATGTATATGATATTGCACAAGAGGTTGGAAAACCAAATGTTGGAATGATTATACAAGAATCCATGAAGGCAAACCTATATGATAACAAGAAGGAATTATCAAAATTTGCAACAAAAACAGCAAAAGCATTCAATAAAATAAACTATGTTGGAAAGATTGATGAAGTAGAAGTAATTAATGATGCAAAGAAATACCTAGAATCCGAAATTGGATCAAAAATCATAGTATATGATGAACCAACCTATGATCCACAAAACAAAGCACAGAATGCTACACCATACAAGCCAGCAATATACCTTGAATAATTAATATACTCTCATTCCATATTTACTTTTTTTAAATTTAATTTAGTGATTATGATGATTTACAAAACAATTGATTTATGTGCTGGAATTGGTGGTATAAGACGTGGTTTTGAATTAACAGGTCAGTGTAAAAATGTATTCTCTGCTGAAATAGATAAATATGCTTGTGCCACTTATATGCACTTATACCATGAAAATCCAATGCAAGATATTAGTAAAGAATCATGTAAAGAAAAAATTAAACATATTGATTATGATATACTTCTTGCAGGATTTCCATGTCAAGCATTTAGTTCTGTTGGAAAAAAAGAAGGGTTTGAAGATAAAACAAGGGGAACAATATTTTTCCATCTTGCAGATATTATAAAAAGATCTAAACCTAAAGCATTTCTTCTAGAAAACGTGGAAGGATTAATAACCCATAAAAAGGGAGATACATTTAACACAATATTAAATGTTTTAATAAATCAATTAAATTATAAAATTATAGGTGTACATAAAGATGATGAGGACAACATAGTATTTAATAGGAATGATTTACTACGTAATTCTAAATACTTTGGTGTTCCTCAAAATAGGCCACGAGTATACCTTGTAGGATTAAATATGGATTATTATAGTAACTATGAAGATATTATAGGATCTATGGATCTACCTAATCATAGAACAAGACCCGAAATATATCATGATTTAAATGATGTTATTTCTCTAAGAGAAGATAAAAAATATTATTTATCCTCACAGTACTTAGAAACCTTAAAGAATCATAAACGTAAACAACAAAAACGTGGAAATGGTTTTGGATATATGGTAGTAAATGATCCTTCAATAAAACATCCTATATCTAATGCCCTTTTAGCTACAGGTGGTTCAGGAAAAGAGAGAAACTTAATTTATGATCCACAAAAAGAGGTTGAAGGCCTAAAAGTTAAAAATAAAAAATCACCTATAAATAATGAGGGGATCCGTTTAATGACACCATCAGAATGGGCTAAATTACAGGGATTCAAAGGTTATGCTTTTATAGATGAAAATGGAATAGATCAATTTACATTTCCAAGAAAAGTTAGTAATACTCAATTATATAAACAATTAGGAAATTCAGTATCAATACCTGTAATAGAGGAAATAGCAATCATGTTAATAAGTCTTCTAGATAAAATAGGTGATAAAAATGTTCAAGTATAATAAAGGTGAATGGAGTGAATTATATGTTATATTCAAGTTATTACATGAAGGACACTTATTATCATCTAATAAGGAAGAGTATACCTTAAGACGACTGTATAAAGAAGAAGAAAATTTAATATTTGAATGTGATGTTTATTCAGAGTTAGTATATATTTATGAAGGTAATTATAATTTAATAGATCAAATTGATAGAGAAGATTTTGGGTATTATTCAAGTATTATATTAGAAGCAATACTAAATAACAAACACACATTTGAAATACTAGTAATCACTCCTTTTCTCAAAAAGATTGGAATTACTAAAATAAAATCTTCATCAAGATCAAAAAAGGATATAAAACTTGAACTAACAGACCCTTATCTAAATGAAACAATGATTTACCTATTTAATATTAAATCTGACTTGGGATCTAAACCAACATTATTAAATGCATCAAGTAGCACAAACTTTGTATATAAATTAGATAAATTATCCAGCACTGATTATGATAAAATTTTATCTATAAATAAGGAATATGATAAAAAATGGGTAAAAAAGAGAATTTCATTAATAAAAAATCTCCATAATCAAGATAAGCTTGATTTATCATTTAAAGGAGTTTCTAGTAAAATATTTAAGTCTAACCTAAAATCTATCAATAAAAATACAGAATCAATATTCTCATATATACTTCTTGATTTTTATTCTAATATGAAAAGTTACTCTTTGAAGCAACTTACTGAAAATATAATTAATGAAAACCCTTTAAAACTAAATCTTGATGATTATAAAAACGCTGTTACGTCCCTTTTAAATGCAAGTCTATTTGGAATGATGCCCTCAAAAGAATGGAGTAGGGACTATTCAAATGATGGAATAATTATAGTAAATAAAGATGGAAACATTTATTGTATGCAAAGATTTCATGATAGTGAATTAATTAGTGAATATTTATATAATAATACTAAATTAGAAACAGCAAGTACGTCTCGTTACAATATAGCCAAGATATATCAGGATCGTTGTGATAACTTTTTAATTAATCTTAATCTACAAATTAGAATGACTTAACAGCCTCTTTTTTCATAATTTTTTCCTCTAAAAATAGAAAGTATTATAA
>JAJQHG010000126.1 GCA_021199865.1 Methanosphaera sp.
ACATAATATATAATTATAGAAATATTCTAGTTAAATTATATTAATTATAATAGACTAAAATTAATATAATATAAAAGAATTAATATTGAAACTAATTTTTAGTAAATATTAATTATATACAATATTAAGTTAATATCCTATAATAAAAAGGGTGATAAAATGACAGGAATTGTTGGATATGGAGCACATGTTCCTTCTTACAGAATAAAAGTAGAAGAAATTGCTAAAGTATGGGGAGATGACCCCGAATCTATATCAAAAGGTTTAGTAGTAAACCAGAAATCTGTACCAGGACCAGATGAAGACACAGTAACAATAGCAGTAGAAGCAGCAAGACGTGCCCTACTAAGAGCAGAAATTGACCCACAAGATATTGGAGCAATATATGTTGGATCAGAATCACACCCCTACGCTGTTAAACCAACAGCAACAATAGTTGCAGATGCAATAAGAGCAACACCTGCACTAACAGCCGCAGACCTAGAGTTTGCATGTAAAGCAGGTACTGCTGGTATACAAGCTGCAATGGGATTAGTAAAATCAGGACTAATAAAATATGGATTAGCAATAGGTGCTGATACATCACAAGGAGCACCAGGCGATGCACTAGAATACACTGCATCAGCAGGTGGAGCGGCATTCATAATTGGTGAGGATAACACAATAGCAGACATAGATAACACATGTAGTTTCACAACTGATACTCCAGATTTCTATAGAAGAGAGGGTCAAACATACCCATCACACGGTGGAAGATTCACTGGCCAGCCAGCCTACTTTAGACATGTTCTAGGAGCAGCAAACATGATGCTAGAGAAGACTAATACAACAGCAGAGGATTATGACTATGCAGTATTCCATCAACCAAACGGTAAATTCTATATTCGTGCAGCTAAATCATTAGGATTCAGCCAAGAACAGTACCAACAAGGACTACTTACACCAGAAATAGGAAACACTTATTCTGGAGCAACACCACTAGGATTAGCATCTGTACTTGACATAGCTAAACCTGGAGATAAAATCTTCGCTGTATCATATGGATCAGGTGCAGGTAGTGATGCATTCACAATAACAGTAAATGACAGAATAGAAGAAGTAAGAAACAATGCAAGAACATTAGAAGAGATACAACAAAATCTTACCTATGTTGACTATGCAACATATGCTAAATATAAAGGAAAAATAAAAATGGATTAAGCATTGAGTCATGATTAACATAACAAATAAATGGAGGAAATCATATGAGAGACGTTGCAATAGTAGGAGTATCCCAAACAAAATTTGGAGAACTATGGGATAAATCATTTAGAGATCTAGTTGTAGATGCAGGAATGGAAGCTATACATGATGCTAATATGCAGGGTGAAGATATTGAGGCAATGTATATTGGTAACATGACTGGTGGACTATTTATTGGACAAGAACATATAGGTTCATTAATAGCTGAACATTCAGGACTAACACCAATACCAGCAACACGTGTAGAAGCAGCATGTGCATCTGGTGGATTAGCACTAAGACAAGCAGTTATGGCTGTAGCATCAGGATATTATGATAAGGTAATGGCTGCAGGTGTAGAGAAGATGACTGATGTTGAGGATGCAACACCAGCAATTGCTGCAGCAGCAGACCAGGAATGGGAGGCACAACAAGGAGTAACATTCCCCTCATTATATGCAATGATGGCAAACAGACACATGTATGAGTATGGTACAACACGTGAACAGATCGCTGCATTTGCTGTACAAGGACATGAAAATGGATCACTAAACCCTAAAGCACAATTCCAAAATAAAATAAGTGTAGATAAAGTATTAAATGCAACAAAGGTAGCATCACCACTAACAATACTAGATTGTTCACCTGTATCAGATGGTGCAGCAGCAATCATAGTTGTTCCAGCAGATGAGGCAACAAAATATACTGATAACCCAATATATATAAGAGCATCAACACAGGCATCAGACACATTAAACCTAAGTAGTCGTAAGAGCTTAACAAGTATTGAGTCAACAAAGATTGCTTCAAGAAAAGCATATGATATGGCTGGTATAACTCCTAGTGATGTTGATGTTGCAGAGGTACATGACTGTTTCAGTATCAATGGATTAATAGCTATTGAAGACTTAGGCTTCTTTGAGAAAGGAAAGGGTGGACAAGCAATAGAGGATGGATTAATTGCACGTGATAGTGACATAGCAGTAAACCCATCTGGAGGACTAAAAGCTAGAGGACACCCACTTGGTGCTACAGGTATTGCACAGGTAGTAGAACTCACATGGCAGTTACGTGGAGAAGCAGGTAAAAGACAAGTTGATAATCCAAACTATGGACTAAGTCTAAACATTGGTGGTACTGGTGGAACAGCAGCAGTACACATATTATCAAGGGATAGAAGCTAAGTTCTATCCATATTAACCCTCTTTTAATAAAACTATTTTTATTATATTACCTAATTATAGATACTAACTCTTACTAATAAGCTAATTATTCATTGTTTATCTAAAATTAGTATCTTATCCAAGTATCTCTAGAAAAAGTATAATTGTGGTTTGGAGTTTATTAAATTATTAATCATGGATTTCTATGAATTTATTCCTATACTCATCAAAACGTTCAAGATATTTATCTAACTCTTTATCATACTCATTAATAACATGTTTTGGTGCTAATAATTCATGTTCATATCCCTCAAAGAGTAGTAACTTAACCTCTAGTATAGTAAAGAAGTCTGTGGATAATGCTATTGCCAGGTTCAGATAATCATCATTCTCATATATTGGGTCAAGTAATAGACACTCTACCATTTCCCTTGTCTCAATAAAGATAGGATACTCATGTAGTACTAATTTATTGCCATATAGTCTTTCACTAATTACATCATATGAGTCAAGTATCGTGTTAATAATATCCATGGTAACAATTGTTGATAATCCCTTCTGTTGTGGACTACCCATCTCCCAAAATGTATCTAGTGTAACATTTTTTAGTGATTCAAGTAGACTAGTTATTAACTTATTATACTCAGCAATATTACCAAATAATTTATCACTAAAATCCAGGGCTTTATCCATTATATCACTCAAACTAAAATAGTATAATTCTATTATAATTATTTGTCTAAAATAAGATATATAATTTAAAAGTGGTGGCTATTTTATTTTAAAAAGGAAGGTTATTAGTAGATAAATCTACTAATCTTATAGTCTTTATAAGTAATTTAATACGGACTTTCGGAATTTACATCATTCCACCCATTCCGCCCATGTCGCCCATTCCTGCTTGAGCTTGAGCTGCAGCTGCTCCCTCACTTGAGGATGCAATTACATCATCAATTCTTAAGATCATTTCTGCTGCATCTGCTGCGGATTGGATGGCCTGTTTTTTAACTCTGTGAGGCTCAATAACTCCAGCTTCCTTCATGTCAGTTACTCCACCCTCAAATACATTTAATCCCATGTATAATGAGTCTTCGTGTGCTGCTCTAAGGTCTACTAATGAGTCAATACTGTCTAATCCAGCGTTCTCTGCGAGTGTTCTTGGAACTACTTCTAATGCTTCTGCAAATGCTGTTACAGCTAATTGTTCTCTTCCACTGATAGTTTCTGCGTAGTCTTTTAATCCTTTTGCAATAGCTACTTCTGGTGCTCCTCCACCAACAACAACTTTACCATCTTCTACTGTGGATGATACTACACCTATTGCGTCTTCTACTGCTCTTTCTACTTCTTCAACTATGTGACTGGTTGATCCTCTTAAGAGTAATGTTACAGCCTTAGGGTCTTTACATTCTTTTACAAAGATCATGTCGTCTCCAGCTACCTTGTTTTCTTTTACGCTTCCTGCATCTCCAAGGTCTTCTGCTGTTAAGTCTTCTACATTTGTAACGATCTTTGCACCAGTTGCTTTTGCGAGTTTCTCCATATCGGATTTTTTAACTCTTCTTGTTGCAAGAATTCCTGCTTTGGATAAGTAGTGTTGTGCTAAGTCATCAATACCTTTCTGACAGAATACAACGTTTGCTCCAGCATCTACGAGTTTGTCAACCATTTCCTTGATCATTTCTTCTTCTTGTTCAATGAATGATTGCATTTGTGTTGGGTCAGTGATTCTTATTTCTGCATCTACTTCTGTTTCTTTTACTTCTATTGCACTGTTAACTAATGCAATCTTTGCTCCTTCTACTTCTGAAGGCATACCAGGGTGTACTTTCTCTTTGTCTACAATTACACCAGATACTAATTCTGAATCATTTATTCCTGCACCATCTTTGGATTCAATCTTTATTTGTTCAGTATTTACTTTGTCATCTTCAACTACTTGACTTACTGCATCTACAATTAGTTCTGCTAATGGTTCTCTTGCTTTTTCTGTTCCTTTACCAGTCATTGCAGTCATTGCAACTTTTAGTAGTGTGTCTTTGTCTTTTGCATCGATTGCTATGTCATCTAATAATTCGATTGCTTTGGATGCTGCTTGGTTGTAACCTAATGCAATGATTGTTGGGTGGATCTCTTGGTCTAATAAGTCTTCGGACTTTTTGAGTAATTCACCAGCAATTATTACAGCTGTGGTTGTTCCGTCTCCAACTTCGTCTTCTTGGGTTTTTGCTACGTCTACTAACATTTTTGCTGCAGGGTGTTCAATATCCATTTCTTTTAGGATTGTTACACCATCGTTTGTTACAACGATATCTCCAAGACCGTCTACTAACATTTTGTCCATTCCTTTTGGACCTAGTGTTGTTCTTACGGTTTCTGCTAATACTTTTCCTGCTAAAATATTATTTCTTTGTGCATCTCTACCTCTGTTTCTTGTTGTTCCTTCTGGTAGGATGATTAATGGTTGTTGTTGTTGCTGTGCCATATTATTACCTCAATTTATTGTAAATTACTTATTTTTATGGGTTCATTCCCGTATTTTTTTAGTATTATATTAATTTCATTAAAATATAATTCTCATAATCAGTTCTATAAGTAACTGTGTTAGATGTTATATAAATACTTTACTCTTTTTTCTGTATAAAACACAGAAAAAGATTTTATGTAAATTTGAATCTAAAATAAACATTAACAATAACATCAATAAAAACAGTTTCACACATAAAATAATAGCCTATAACTACTTAAAAATAAAAAATAGTGGGGGATAAATGTAATATAATTAGTTATTAGGAACTTTTACCCATATTACCCTGTCACCATCTCTAGCTCTCTGGTAATATCCACGTTTTTCTAGTGCCTTAAGAGTCTTAGCAAAGTTCTCTTTTTCTAACTCAGTAAATCCAAGATTTACTAGATACTCATATAACTCTGTTGCACTCTTAGCATCAGGAAGTAACTGATAAATCTGTGACTGGAAGCTAGTAAGACCGGATAATGGCTTAGAAATCATCACAGTAAAGTTATCTTTGTACTGCTCCATCTCTGACATTCTAACCTCATTTTGACTGATACGTTCATTAAGCTTATCAATCTCCTCAGAATACTTATCACAGGTTTCCTTATAAGACTCTGCTTTTCTAAGATCAGTCTTTAAGGAAGCTATATCTGTCTCATAATTAGTCTTCATATCAGACTTCTCAACTTCTAATTCACGTAGTTGTACTTGAACATCCTTAAGATTCTCGATCTCATTATCCTTATCTTCAAGTAACTTCTTATGATCCTCAATATCTTTATTCTTACGTTCTACAAGATCCTTAAATTCCTCTACACGTACTCTCTCTGATCTAACAGATTCAGCCTGTTTATTTAACTCTTCATCCTTACTAGATAATTCCTCTGTAAGATTATTAATCTTTTCATCCTTACTTTCTACTTGACTAGTTAGATCATCCATTACTTTAAGTTTATCATTAGACTCATTAAGCTCATTCTTCAAGTCATCAATAACTTGATCTTTCTGGGTTATAGAGTCATTTAATTCACTTATATCATCATCTTTGAGTTCTAACTTATTCTTAAGTCTATCTTCATTAATTGTGAATTCTTCAAGTCTGGATGTTAGACTACTTATCTCATCTTCCTTAGACTTAATGATATTTTCGGATTGATTATATTTAGTCTCATTTTCTAAGACATTATTATTTAATGTAGCAATATCACTATTTAGTGAATTAATCTTCTCATTTAATTCATCAATCTTATAATCCTTTTCTTTTATCTGATAATTAAGCTTCTCAATTTCCTGTTCTTGGTCTTGTAAATCATGTGTGAAGTCATCTTTTATCTTAAATATTTCATCATCCTTAGCTTTTATCTTATCAGCGATAGATGAATTATTTTCAGATAAGTTATCCCTTAACTGCTTAATTGTCTCCTGGGATGTTTGAATATTATCCTTTAGAGACTTTATTTCATCAGACTTCTTAGATAAGTCTTCTTCATGAGTTTTTATGAGTTTGTTTAGTTGACTAATCTCAATATCCTTTAATTCAATCTTTTGTGGAATAGATGATATTTTATCCCTATTATCCTGGATTTCCTTCTTAAGATTTACTATTTGATCATCACTAGAACGTTTAGTGTTTAATAGTTTATCTTTAAGCTCATTATAATCGGATTCCATTTCCTGAATTGTTTGATTAAGAGTACTGTTTTCCTGTTCTATTTTATGTATTGATGTATTCTTATCCTCAATTGCCTCTTGTAGATAATTATTTTCACTAACAATCTTCTCGTGATCAGTTGTTATCTTATTTAGAGCATCTTTTAGTTCATTTACCTGGCTTGATAAAGACTTTTTAACCTTATTATAGTCAAGTTTAAGTTCATCATAGTCAGCATCCTTCTGGTATAACTCCTTCTTTGTTTGCTCAAGACTAATAGTTAATTCATCCTTATCTGATGGATCATAGTCTATACTTTCTAGTTTAACCTTAAGATCAGATATCTCTTCATCCTTCTGACTAATAGTTGACTCTAAATCTTCAATCTTAACATCGGACTCTTCTTTTTCTGTTGTAAGTGATGTTATTACAACATTCTGTTGACTTTTATCCTCTTTTAGCTGTGTAATTTCACTACTTAGTTCATCATAGTCTTTGCTTATCTGTTCGTATTGTGTTTTGATATTCTGGTATTCTTCATTATCTTCAATGGAGATTTCAGTTATATCTTCTTCTTGTGTTTGGGACTCTTCTAGTTGTGTTGTTAAGTTACTTATTTGTTCTAGAGCATCATCTAGTTGACTACTTTTTTCTTGGATATCTTCTTTTAGTGATTCATTCTCACTACTTAGTTGATTAACATCTATGTCTGGTTGACTATCAATTGAATCTTTTAATTTAGTGTTCTCATTTTCTAATTCAATTAATTTATACTCATTAATCTTATTAGTATCCTCTAATCTTTGATATTGGGCTTTTAAGTCTATTAACTCATTAGATTTCTTTGTAAAGTCCTCTATAAGTGAACTCATAGATGATGGTACATCACTACTAGTAGTAGTATTCTTTAATTCTTCAATTTCAGCCTCTAGTTGACTAATCTTAGTAGTATACTCTGATACATCAACATCTTCACTATCACCGTCTGTATCTATATTTGATAGTTGGCTCTCAAGATTAGCTACCTGTAACTCATATGTTTTGATTGATTCCTCACTACGTGCTAACTCATCATTCTTTTGTGATAATTGAGTATTAATTAGATCTACTTGACTAGTTTTATCATCAAGCTCTGCTTTAAGCTGTGTGATAGTTTCATCAAGATCTGATGTATTGTTCTCTTCTAGTTGGCTCTGTAATGATGTAATCTCTTCTTTCTGCTTCTTTATTTCCTGATCTTTCTGTGATACTTCTCTTGTTAGCTGATTTTTTAGTGTAGGAATCTCTTTTAGTTCTTCACGTTGTCTGTCAATAACACTCTTTAACTGTTTAATTTCTGTTGGAGATGTACTCTTTAGTGATTCATTCTCACTTTTTAGTCTCTCAACCTCTATTGCTAACTCTTTTTGAGTATCATTAGGGGTTTCTGTATTTTTAGCTTCAAGAGTATTAATATCTTCTTTTTGTTTAGAGATAGTTTCCTCTAATTGTGCTATTTTTTCTCTATATTCCTCTAGAATACTGTCACTAGTTTGATCTCCATTAGACTCAATTTCCTTAATTTTTAAGTCCATTTCTTTTAGTTGGGTTTCCCTCTCCTGTAGTTGGAGATCTTTCTCTTTAAGCTGGGTTCTTGAATCATCTAACTGGTCATTTAATTCTTTTATTCTGATATTAGCGTTAGATGTATTGTTATTTGTCTGTATTAAAGCATCCTCATAAGCTTTACTAGTGATGATATCCTTGTTTTCTTCGCTTAATTCTTCTTTGAGAGAGTTTATTTCCTTAAAACAGGATTTTATTAGTTCTCTCATTTCCTCTGTTTCAGCATCTCTTAAAAACGGCATAGTGATCACTGATATATATATTTGATTCTTACAACTTTTATAATTTATTATTTATATTATATCTACTCTATACTTCTAATTAAATCCATACTTTTAATTTAATCCCTATCCTATCAATTAAATACCCACAAATAATGGATATAATCATACCTATTATAAATCCACCAAGAACATCACTAGGATAATGAACACCAAGATACATTCTAGATAATCCTGCAAGTACTGGTAGAATAAAAACTATTTTCCTTCCATAATTTCTATAGAAAACATAGCTAATAGTGGTAGCCGTAGCCGTATGACCTGATGGAAATGAAGGATCAGATACACTAGTTAACACATATAATGTATCAAGTACCTCATAGGGTCTAGGACGAAGCACAATATTCTTAACTAATTCTATAACCAAGTACACTACTATTAGTGATATAACTAACTCTACTGCAACTTGTCTATGCTTAGGCTTTCTACTAAAAATATAGAATAATATAGCAATAAGTAGGCCAACACCCATTAAGCCAAAATAGGATATTAGTTGCATAGTATTATCAAGTAACACATTATGAAATGTGGTGTTAATAAATTCTAGTATTGCTACATCTAACTGATATAGTGACATTTTAAACAAACCATTAATCTAAAAAAAAGTAGTGGAGGTTACTAATATTAATCTATAAATATAGTTTTGATATTAGTTGAGCATTAAGTATAGATGCACCTGCAGCTCCACGTATAGTGTTATGTCCAACAAGAGTATACTTGAAACTATTATCAAACACGTCCTCACGTACACGTCCAACACTTACACTCATACCATGACCAGCATCACGATCCATACGTGGCTGTGGACGATCCTCCTCTTCGTGTACAATAACAGGAGCTTCTGGAGCAAATGATAAATTCTCCTTTTGTGGTAAGCCTCTATAGTTAGCCATAGTCTCCTTAATATCATCTACAGTTACACTATCATCCTCAAACTCAATAGCAACACTCTCGGTATGTCCATCAACAACACCAACCCTATTACAGGAAGCACTAAGAGGGAAGTCAGCCTTCTTTACTAGTCCGCCCTCAGCCTTACCTAGAAGGTGTAGGGTCTCAGACTGCATCTTCTCCTCCTCACTACCAATATATGGTATAATGTTATCAAGAATACCCATTGATGGAACACCATTATATCCAGCACCACTAATAGCCTGCATAGTAGTAACACTTACTCTTCTAAAGTCATACTTATCAAATAATGGTTTAAGTGTTAATGTTAGAGCAATAGTTGAACAGTTAGGATTAGTAACAATACAACCATCCCATCCATTAATATCCTTCTGTAGCTCCATCATCTCTAAGTGTTCAGGGTTAACCTCTGGTATAACTAATGGAATATTCTCCTTCATACGATTAACACTAGCATTTGATGCTACAATAAACTTCTTAGCAAATGCTACCTCAACAGGTTCTGCAAGCTCAGCAGGAAGTGATGCAAATACAAAGTCTACATCATCTGCTACCTCATCAGGGTCTGTATCAACTATCTTCATATCCTTTACTTCCTCTGGTATAGGAGTACTCTGATGCCATGTCACAGCATCCTCATAACGTTTACCAACAGATCTCTTGGAAGCTGCCACATTAACAATATTAAAGTCAGGTATTTGACTAAGTAACTGTATAAAACGTTGTCCTACCATACCAGTTGCACCAAGTACACACACATTTCTAACCATTATAATCACCTTATATATCTAGTCCTAACACATCAAACATATCAGCAACAGGTTTATCCTGACTGGTTGCCTGATAATTTATTGCTCTAATTACACCATTAACAAATGCTTGACGGGTAGATGCACGATGGGTTATCTCTATACGTTCACCATCACCAGCAAACATTACAGTATGATCACCTACAATATCACCGCCACGAACAGCATGTATTCCTATCTCATCCTTTGGACGTTTTCCAACCATACCTTCACGTCCACAACAAGCATTCTCATTATAGGATAAGTCTAGTTTATCTGCAACAATCTCTGCTGTACGCTTAGCTGTACCTGATGGTGCATCCTGCTTATTATGATGATGTGCCTCAATAATCTCTACATCATACTCATTACCAAGAATCTGTGCTACTTGTCCTACAATCTCAAAGAATACATTTACTCCTGTTGCCATGTTAGGTGATATTACAGCCTTAATATTATTATCCTTTATAGCCTTATGCATAACATCTAGTTGTTCATCACTAAGGCCAGTTGTACCAACAACAACATTTACTCCACACTTTGCACAGGTCTTCACTGTCTCTACAGCAGCCTTAGCAATAGTAAAGTCTACTAGTACATCAGGCTTTACTCTTAATAATTCCTCTTCTAGCTTCTGGGAGCCTATGATTGATACATCTAGGTCATCTAGGCCAATTTGTGATCCAAGATTCTTTCCTTCTAGTGGTGTGTTAGGCATCTCTATGCCCATAACTACTTCCATGTTATCCTGGGCTGTAACAGTTCTAATAATCATTGATCCCATGTTACCTGCACAGCCAGTTACTGCAACCTTTATCATGTTTATTCCTCTTAAATTAAATCATATTTTCTTAGTACATCTTCCAGTACTCTGGTGTTTTCTTCACTCATATCTACTAGTGGTAGTCTTAGTCCACCAACACTCATACCCATTAATTCTAGTGCCTTCTTTGCAGGTGCAGGACTAGACTCAATAAATAATACATTCATTAAATCAAATAATTCATTTGATAATGATCGTGCCTTATCATAGTTACCCTGTAGTGCATTATTTACCATGGACGTGGTTTTTTCTGGCATAATATTTGCAACCACACTTATTACTCCACGTGCTCCCTGACTAATCATTGGAACTGTTAGTGAATCATTACCTGATAATACATCAAAGTTTTCTATATCCTTCTCTTCCAGGATACTGAATATGTTTGCAAGCTTATTAAGATCAGGGTTAGCCTCCTTAATTGCTATAATATTATCCATTTGTGCAAGTTGTATTGTTGTATCAATACTTAGGTCTACACTTGTACGACTAGGAACATTATATGTAATAATAGGTAGGTCACTTGAATCATTAAGTACCTGGTAGTGTTCTACTAATCCCTTCTGTTGTGGCTTATTATAGTAGGGGGTTATTATTAATGCACAATCTGCTCCTGCATCCTCAGAGTATTTTAGTAGATCTATTGCTTCACTTGTTGCATTACTGCCTGCACCAGCAATAGTAGTTACACGTCCATCTACTTGATCAATTAGTATATCAATAACTTTCTGGTGTTCAGCATGTGACATTGTTGCTGATTCACCAGTAGTTGCTGCTGCTACTATACCATCAACTTTTGCATCTATTAGGTAATCAATAAATTCTCTATAGCGTTCTTCATCAATATTATTATCACTATCAAATGGTGTAACCATAGCCACATGAGTTCCATCTAAATTCATTGTAATGTCTCCTTAATTAATTTATATGCTTTATCACCATCATTCCAATCAACAAATACAACCACTGCTGTTTGACTAGAAGATAATTCCACTATGTTAATATCATTATCATGTAAAGGCTTTGTTATACTAGCAATAATGCCAGGGGTGTCAATAAAGTCATGACTTACAAGGGATATCATCGCAATCTTTTGTCCAAGAGAAATACTACTTAGACGATCACCCTTAATAACTAAGTCATGTAGGACTTCATGGGCTTTCTGGGCATCCTTCTCCTTAAAGAAGAGTGTTATTGAACTTTCACCCGTTGAAATGCCATATATACTTAATCCCTTCTCATTAACCTTCTGGGTAATCTCTGCTATAATGCCCTGCTTACTCATCAAGTCTTCGCCAACAACTGCTAGTACAGATAATTTATCCTCAATCTTTGTTATTGTAATAACATCATCTTCTACGTATGAGGGGCCTACAATATCAGTCCCCTGCACTCTTAGATCCCCGTATTCATAGCTAATAATTTTAGCCTTAATATTAGGGTCTTTGAATCTTAGAGCATTAGGGTGAAGTACTTGTGCACCATAATTTGCTAGGTCAATCATTTCCTCAACAGTAATCTTATCCAGCTTGCGTGCAGTGTTAAGTTTACGTGGATCTGTTGACATCACACCCTTTACATCTGTTACAATTATAACTTCATCTGCACCTATACAGTGTCCTATAAGGAATGCTGATACATCACTACCTCCACGTCCAAGTGTAGTAACAGATCCCTCCATGTCACGTCCTAGGAATCCACAGATAACTGGTATAATTCCCTGATCAATAAGTTTAGTAATGTGTTCATTTACTGCTCTTTGTGTTTCATTTCTATCAATTTTTGCGTTTAAGTAGTTACTATCAGTTATGACTGGCCACTTTGAATTGAATGGATCAATATACTCTGATTTTACTCCTAATGATTCAATTGTTGCACTCATTATTCTAACACTTTGCATCTCACCCATAGCTAGGATTCCAGCTAACTGTTTTTCTGTTACATTATTACCAATTGATTCATTGACAAGCTTTATGGATTCATCAGTAGTCTTATTAATAGCAGATACTACTACAACAACCTTGTTTCCCTGCATGTATTCATTCACAACTGACTGGGCAGCCTTACGTATCCTTTTACCAGTACCAACAGATGTACCACCAAACTTCGCCACAACTATTGCCATATCTTCACCTTTGTATACTCTATAATTCTTTGACTAATATTATCATATATTCTACAATAATCTATTCTTAAAAATATATATGCCTTTCTACTTATTAAAAATATATGATAATCATGATAAATTAGTATGATTATTACTGGAAAAACTCATATTTCATAATAAATAAAGGGTGTTATTGTAAGTTGATTTCTATAAAATTAGTAGTATTATTATAATGTTTTCTTAAGGGGATTACATTCTATATTAGTTGAAAATTATTGTTATTGACAATAGCTTAATTTAATATATTGAAAAATAGTTTTGTTATTAAAAATAGTTTTTGTAGTAATGTTGAAATATTTTATTTAAAAAAAGTATTAGAGAATAAGTATAATACTTATTGTCTTTCTAATATGTGTGTTGCGTAACCAGCAATCTGGTTTCTTAAGTGTTTTGTTGATACTGTTGAGTATTCAGCAACTACTTGTTTGTTGTTCTCAAAGTCATTTGTGAATTTATCACCGTGTAACTCAAGTAACTCCTTTGCTGTTCTCTTAACAAATGTTGTTCTTATATTTCCCATAATCAAACCTCCATGTATTTAGTAAAGTAAATTAACGTTAATTTAAATATTTTTTCTGCTCATTCTTACTCATAGTAGCAAGCATATCAAATATCTCTAAGACCATATTTTTATCGATATTCTTATCCTCTAATAAATTATATAACCTGTCCTGGATATTCTGTTCACGTTTAGCATCAAATAAATCCATATCTAATGCTTGTTTAGACTCTATTATGTCCTGTGCAAGACTTGTACGCTCAACTATTAAATCTAGAATTGTTTTATCAATCTCATCAATTCTTTCTCTTGATTTACTTAATAACTTTTCTGCTTCAGCTTTATCCATGCTATCACAATTTATTAGTTACTGCAGATCCCTTATTATCAGGTTTAGTCTCAATAATGCGACCAGGATACTTAGAAAGTGCACTTTTTATTTCATTAATATCTCCAGAATCATCTACAAGAATAGTATATGCTGATCCTGTTCCTGATAATCCTGCAGCACTAGCTCCTGCTTTGAGGGCATCCATAGCTATCTGTGAGTCTAAATTTAGAGCTGCACAATATAGGAAGCCATTTAAGGTTAGAGCTTTCTCAATATTCTTATTTACTGCATTTTCAAATGCTATATCCACAAGTGATGACAATCTCTTCATTGATTCTACATCAGCATGTGCAGTATATAATGATTTGTTCGGTATGTATATTAATATTTTCTCATAATCCACATCATATTCATATAACATTTCACGATCATAATTATTAGTAATCTTCCATCCACCATAAAATGATGCAGAAGCATCATCATATGAACCAGTCTTTGTAACACCAACCTCAAGTGAGGCATCAATACCAATATTAATTAACTCCTCATCTGATAAGTTAATATCCTCCCTACATAGACCAGCCTCCTCTAGTAGAGCTAGATATGTTGCATACACAACAGAGTTAGATGTAGCACTACTACTAGATAGACCACTACCTGGAGGAATATCAGACTTAGTTTCTATACTAAGAGTAATATTATTTAGATTAAAGCAATCATATTCTGATAAGCAATCATAGACCATATGTGCACATGTATCCATGAGGGATTTATCCATATCTGGATCATCTAGAGACTTACTAATACATTCTAAGCTACTATTAGCACTATGATTAATAACATTTACATCAGCAGACACATATAACTGGATACCAAAAGCAGAACCTTTACCCATACTAATAGCATTAATAACAGTAGCACTAGCAGGGGATCTAACAACAACCATAAACTCACACTTCCAAATAAATTATTAATAATATATATGTAGATTATACATTAAAGAATTTAATAGTATTTGGATAAAGTCTATAAGAAAAATAATATAAGAATATCATAGGATAAAAGTTCTATAAAAAAAATAATAATAGGGGGAGGTTATTGTAGGGTTTTTATATTAATGCATATTATTAGGGGGTGATGTTAGGATATTATTTATATAAGAGGTTTATATTTTTATTCTAAATTTATGTTTTTATCATAGATTTATTTTTTATTATACTGGATTAGTGTATGATTAATTCTCATAATCATTTATTACTTCTCCATCCATGATTTCTATTGTTCTATCAGCTTGTTTTGCAACATTAGGATCATGTGTTACAATTATGAGTGTAACATTTGATTTCTGGTGTAACTCTTTTAATAAGTTAAGTATTTTTTTACCAGTCTTCTGATCCAGAGCACCTGTAGGTTCATCTGCTAGGATTATTGGGGGATTATTAATCAATGCTCTAGCTATTGCTACTCTTTGACGTTGTCCTCCACTAAGTTTTGTAGGGTTTTGTCCTAGTCTATCACCTAGTCCTACTGCTTCAAGCATTTCCTTGCTTCTCTTCTTTGATTCCTTTTCTGTTGTATTTGTTTCTAGTAGGGGTATCTCTACGTTTTCTTGTACTGATAGGTTTGGTATAAGATTATGTAATTGGAATATGAATCCAATATTTTTTCTTCTGAATTTACTTAAATCTTTACCACTAGTTAGATCAACATCATTAATTATTATGCTTCCACTATCAGGTACATCAAGTGCACCCATCATGTTAAGTAGTGTTGATTTTCCACTTCCAGATGGTCCGATAATTGATACAAACTCATTCTCCATAATTTCTATGTTCACACCATTGAGAGCCTTGATTTGTCCATCATCATATGCTTTAACTACATCATCTAATTTTATTAATGTCTTTGCCATGTCAACACCATCTATTCATATCTTAATGCTTCTGTTGGAGCAAGTTTACTTGCAGTGTATGCTGGATATAATCCACCTAGTATTCCTACAATTATAGCTATACCAAATGCCATTATGAATGTATCAGCAGTAAATCCTAGTGAGAACTCACTACTGCTAGCTAGTAGATTTATACCAATTTCATCTATAAGAATACCTGCTATACTACCAACTATTCCTGATATTACAGTTAACACTACACTTTCACCAACAATCATGAGTAATACTCTACGATTACTCCATCCAACAGCTTTAAGAACACCTATCTCCTTAGTTCTCTCATATACTGTCATGACCATGGTATTTACAATACCAATACCACCAACAAGTATTGCTAGAAGACTAATAGCTAGTGTAACTGTATCAATCATGCCCATGACATCAGACATCATCTGTGCTGATTCCTCACTAGTAGTTGTTGATAGATCAGTGTATGTTGCCTTAATGTTCTCACTTATCTGTGTATCATTAGCATCAGCACTAGTCTTTAATAGAATATATGACACATAATCTGCATCACTAATGTTTTGTAATGTGTTTAGTGATACATATATACTACTATCTGTCATCATATTACCTGTCTCATAGATACCTGTAACTGTAAACTCTGTATCCTCAACTGTAATAGTATCACCAATAGTTAGGTTCATCTCATCAGCAATAGATCTACCAATAAGTGCATCAGTTGAATTATCAGCATATACTGATCCTTCCACAATATTTGTAACACCTACTAAGTTTAGCTTAGATGGATCAACACCACTAACTGTTTCTCCTCCAAAACCACTACTTGCCATGGCAGAGGAGGATGCTTGACTACTAGAATCCGATGAACCAAACGCATCTGAACTTACATAAACTGAGAGTACACTCGCTGTTTCTTCAACACCCGATACATTTGCCAAGGTCTGTTCATAGGAACTATTAAGCTCTGCATATGTACCCATAGATTCACTATCAGCACTTGAAACTGTTATTTCGGCTGCATTATCATTAAGGGTTTCTGTCATTGAATCTTCAAGTCCCGTAGTTATAAGACCAAGAGCCACAATAATGGTAATACCAACAGCAATACCAGTTATTGAGAGTATACTACGAGTCTTATTTCTGAAAGGGTTTCTCAAGATTAACTCAATAAATTTTATGTTTTTCTACCTCCTTTATATTATATAAATTTATGTATGTATATATATTTTTACATAATTTCTATATACTCACACTAATATAGAACAATATCAAATAAAAATACTAAAACAACAATAAGTACAATGATAAGCCAGAATACAAGGTAGCCACCAAGATAAAACATGAAAAACTATATAATTAAAAATAACTCATATCTAATATTAATAAATAAGAAACAGAATAGCAATAAATAAGCTATAAAGGAAAAAGATCTAAACAAACTAAATAGTAAATAGTAAAACAACCAAAAAATAAGAAGCCCTAAGGAGAAATAATAATGAGTGTAAAATTAGAAGTATTCACCTCACAAAACTGCCCATACTGCCCAAAAGCTATGGAAATAGCCCAAGAAGCAGTAGAAGAATTAGGTGACCAAATAGAATATGAACACTTAGATGTAAACGAAAACATGGATAAAGTAAGAGAATACGAACTCCTAAGTGTACCATCAATAGTAATAGATGGAGAAGTAGCATACGTCGGAGTACCAGAAAAAGATGAATTAATAAACGTATTAAAACAAAAAATATAAACCCAGTACTCTACTAACCTAACCTCCCCTTTTAGGACACAACTATTTCTAATAAAAAAAGTTTAAGATATTTAAGGATAACTATACCTAAATTAGGTTATTTATCCAAATAATTCATCAATCTTATCCTCTAAAACACCTTCTTGTGCATAGTATAAGGAATCAACCTGCCTAAAGTTATCTTTCTCTATTATATTCTCCTCATCAAAGCCCAGGATAAAATTACGTGCAATATTATATATTATATCAGTTGGTGCTAAACCATACACCTGCTTTTCAAATATATGTTTAAGACGTTCATCAGAATCAGGATAAATCCTCATGATTTCTTCACTATTATATAAGCGTTTAACTATCTCTGTAATGTATAACCCTGACTTCATATATAAGTCAATGAATGTATTATCCGGATCATCAAAACATCCAGGATTCGCCTCTTCTAAATAATCAACCATCTTCACAACAGTCTTTTTAGGTGTAAATATCTGATTAGTCTTCTGTGGTGGAATATAATCAAATATATCCTTATCCTGTTTATCATCAAAATAGTTTGATAATTCTCTTCTAAGATTCATAAACTCCTTAACAGAATCATCAAATACAACAGGATCAAACAAGTTACCCTTAAACGTCTCTTTTTGGCCTGTAGTCTTATTAGTGTATTTTCCACCATCACGTAGGAATCTGAATTGATCTAAACTAATACTAGTAACTTCCCTAAATACCTCATCAGGAATTATCTGATCAAATGTAGCAAGAGTTGTATCATCATCACCATAAGCCATTAAGAAGGAAGGAATAGTTCTAGAAAAACCTCTAAGATGATCCTTTAGGGAATCCTCTAAAGTCTTCTTTTTATCTTCCTTCATATTTGTTTTAATATCTTCTATAACATACTCTACTGATTCTTTTATTATAATATTTAGTGTATCATTCATCTGGGATGGTAAGCTCATATTCTCTTCTTCAATCTGTGTATCATATTCTTCATTTACACGATCTTCCTCTTCCTTACTAGTAACTTGTGATAAGTCTTCTTCACGCTTCTTTTCAATCTTATTCATATTAATTGTGTGATCATCATAGGTTTTATTTATAACTCTATCCACATCACTTGTAATTTTATTCTTAAGCTGTTTTGCATGATTACCCTTTATTTTATACTGCTCTTTTGCTACTGTTATTATAGGATTTATAATATTCTCCTTTGCCTCTTTTTTAGTATTATTAATAACCTTATTACGTTCCTGTTTATTCTTATTCTTAACAGGCTCAATAACATCATCACTTATATCAGCATATATTTTATTTCCTAATAATTTTCTACTGACAGTATCAAAGTCTTCCTTTTCCTTCTCAATATATTCATCATCAAGTGAAACTTCCCCATTTTCATCAAGTGATAACTCTTTCGCTGTATTTTCATTCACGTCCTTTTCTATATCCTTCTTTGGTTTTGCAACAGGTTCAAAGTTTGAAACAATATCTATAACTTCTTGTGGAGCATTAAATATATTACTAATGTTCTGGAATAGGAAATTACTCATAAAGCCCTGATTTACTACTTCCTGTGAACGTATCTTCCTAGGAACAGATAAGACCTTCTTTGCATCTAACTCCACCATTTTACCCTCATCATCCTCACCAATAACAGGGAAGAAATTCAGGAGTTCACGGATATGTTTTTCTCTAGTTTCAGAATCACCTCTACCATTAATAGTATCAGGTGATAAATCATTCGCAAATTCCTCAAAGATAGTTAAACTTCTTTCTGGATTAAAATCAAATACATATGCATTATCTTTACGTTTATATTCATCATTCTCAGAGAAAATCCAGGGATTCTGTGATCTAAATGCTGCCTGCATATATAGTTGTGGACTCTCAATATTACTTAGCATCAAAACAGCACTCCACTCAGGGATAGTAACACCTGTAGTTAATTGTCCTACAGATAATGTAATTGTCTTATCATGTTCATTTATTGCTTTAACAACTTTATCATAGGCGTTCTTAGTAGATTCATCATTATCACTAAGCTTCCCATCACCAGCTACAACAACTATCTCATAATTCTCAAAAACAGGGTGATTTTTTAATTTCGCTCCAAGAACTTTTGCACTATCAACACGGTTAAGTAACCAGAATGTATGCTTTAATTCATCACGTAATTCTTTAGTAGAGAAAGGATACTTTTCCTGGGTGGTTAGAGCATCCAGGAATTTATCAACAGACTCCTCATGAATAAATCCATTACTATTTGTTTTAAAGAATTCATTTAAATCAAAAGCATACTCTCTTGTTTGACCATCGATTTTTATACCATCATCTAAAATATCACTAATAATCTCAGACATCTGATAAGTAAATAGATTTAATCTTGGTAAATTCTCATAGGGATTATCCTCTTCCTTATCCCAGTTTTCCTTAGCAGACTGTTCATCACTATAAGTCCAATTATAAATAGCATCCTCAGGGAACTTATCACTAGCAAGAGCTTTAAATGGTGTACCAGACAAGTGTAGAGTAAAATTACGATCAATATGATCAAAAGCTACATCAGTCTTATAGGTATCAACACCTTCATGTGCCTCGTCAATAACAAGCACATCCCACTTATCTGTAAGTTCTACTAGTTTATCAATACTACCACCAAAATACTTTGAACCCTTCAAATCTTGGAGACTAACAAACTCAATAAGATTATACTTAGTGTTATCATTACTATTTTCTCTTTCATATTCTTCATAGCTACGTACTAATGATTTGCCTCTCAGATATGATGTACTACTAACAAAACGATACCCTGAATCTGTTGACATAAACTTCTCATAATCAGAATACCATGAAGTAGCAATAGCAGGCCTATTAGTAACAATAAGAACACGTTTGGCATCAATTCTTTTAATAAAATCATAGACGGATAATGTTTTACCAAAACGAGGCTTAGCATTCCATAGGAACTCTTTTCCACCATTATTCTTATAACTTATTGTTTTACTAATAGCATCCTCCTGTTCATCCCTAAGAACATATGTGGATGTTTGATTACTATCCTTAATAATACCATGATTAGACTTAAACTCATAAAACATCTCTTTAGATTCATCAGGACTTATATGAAACCATTCAGTTCCCTTTTTTTGTTGTTTGTCTTGCTTCCTTAGATATGCATGGAAATCAGTATCTTTAAATGACTCCCAACTACCATCCTCAAAAATTGCGATTCCTTGCCACTCCTTTTTAGTTTCAACATCTATTGTATGGGACTGTTGATCTATTCTTTTATCAACATCACCCTCCGTATAACCAATTTTAATCCAGCCATCATGTTCTTTAATTCCAGGAGTAGTGTAAGCATATATTTGAGGCCGGAAATTATTAGTAGTCTTAATGGAAGTATTACTCATTATTTCATCTCTTCTACATGTGTTTCTATGAATTCTATTTCTGTGGTGCTTAAATCATATTTTTCATATAATTGTTCATCTATCTCTTTAATGGACACATCCCAGTTAATATCAGAGTTTTCTGTGAAGTCTTGTAGTGGTATGTTTGACCATGTATCTTGTAGATTGTCTTGTGTTATTTTCTTTGTGCCTAATAATGTTCTTAGGAGTTTGGTTTTCATGTATTTTTGTAGTGCTACTGCTTCATAGTGTGTATTGAATGTACCAAAATTAATGAATGTTTTTGTAGTTATCTGTCCAGGTTTCATAATCTCAGATTTTGCTGTTTTTTCTCCATATTTTCCGTTACCTGCAGCTTTAGGGTATGCTACATTATATGTGTCTATAAGATCATTTGTTTGTATATACTCTTTTTTCATGTAGGCTATTTCACGCTCTTTATTTTTAGGTTTATATAATACTTTTAGGTAATTATTGCTCTCTCTCTCTCTCTCCTATTCTGGTGTTGGCTTCGGGTATTTTCTCATAGAAGTTGGTGTTTATTATGTTTCCATCTTTTTTAGTCGTCTATTTGCGTCAGGGTAATCCTCGAAGAATTTATCTGCTAATCTATATGTTCCCTGGGAAAACATTATTTCATCTAGAAAGTGATTATCATGAATGTTTATTTCTTGTTTAATACTTTTTAGTTCAGGGTATGGTATGAATTCTTTTATTGCACCATAAACTTTATCTTCATCTCTTATATGGATTGCAATTCCACCTTTAATCTCTGTATTGGGGAATATATTTTCTGCATATTCCTCATATTCTAGTACATTGAAATGTTCATCTTCTAGCATTTTCTTATTAAATTGTGATGGTGTATCTCCAACTTCAAATAGAAATCTTGAAGGGGTAATTAATTCACAGCATTTAGAAATTTTATATGATTCTTCCATAAACTTGTTATATATGCTGTACTGTTTATTTTTATTAGAATCTTTATTCTCTTTGTGATATGGTGGATTACCAATAGCAAAATCAAATTTCATATAGATCACTGTTCTTAGGTTAAGTATTTTCATTGATAATATTTATTCTTAAGCCATGTATTTACTTTATATCAAATCATTTAATTTTATTAAAAACAATAATTTGCTGGTAATATCCAATATATCCCAAAAACTATTTATCCTTTTCTAAAAACCAGTAGTATATCAGTTATTTTCATGTTTAATAGTTATAAACAACTATTATGTTATATCAAACATCTTATTTTATAGAACACATAATAATTAGTAACTTTATATTTTAAGACATATCAACAACATGTGTTTCTATGAATTCTATTTCCTCAATGTTAAGATCATACTTTTCATATAATTGTTTATCTAATTCTTTGATGGACTCATCCCAGTTAATATCAGAGTTTTCTGTGAAGTCCTCTAGGGGTATATTAGTCCATGCTATCTGTGTATTATGTTGGGTTTTTTTCTTTGCGTTTAGTAGTGCTCTGAGGAATTTGGTTTTCATGTATTTTTGTAGTGCTATTGCTTCATATTCTGTATTAAATGTACCAATGTTAATGAATGTGTTTGTTGTGGCTTGTTGTGGCTTCATTATCCTGGATTGTCCTGTTTTTTCTCCGTATATTCCGTTTCCACTTGCTTCAGGGTATGCTACATTATAGGTTTCTAATACTTTGTTTGATTCTATGTATTCCTTCTTTGTATGTGCTATCTTGCGTTGCTTTTCTTTGTAGAGTACTTCTATGTATTCATCGCTCTCTCTCTCTCTCTCCTATTTTGGTGTTGGCTTCAGGGATTTTCTCATAGAAGTTGGTGTTAATTATGTTTCCATCTTTTTTTAGTCGTCTATTTGCATCAGGGTAATCCTTGAAGAATTCATCTGTTAGTTTATATATGCCTAGGGGAGAAACTATTTCATCTAGAAACAATGTGTTTTTATCATATACCTTAGCAATGATACTTTCTAGTTCAGGGTATGGAATGAATTCTTTTATTGCACCATAAACTTTATTTTCATCTCTTATATGGATTGCAACTCCGCCTTTAATCTCAGTATTAGGGAATATATTATCTGCATTTTCCTCATATTCTAGTACCTTAAAGTTTTCATCATTTAACATCTTCTTATTCCAGTTTTTAGGTGTTAGACCAGTATTAAAAAGAAATCTTGCAGGTGTAATAAGTTCTGTGCATTTAGCAACTTTAAATGATTCCTCTATAAATATATGGTAAACAGGAGTCTGTAGATTACTTGTATCACATTGTTGATTGTTATATGGTGGATTACCTATCGCATAATCAAATTTCATATTATAATTACTCTCCTAATATGTTAATTTTCATGTGTTCTTAGTCATTTAAGTGTTTGTAAGTTTTATCTTAGAATATACATCTTATTCTATTCTCTTTATTTTATTCCATTTAATCAATAATTATAGGGTATACTTAATTCTAATATCTTTTATACTCATAGAACTATATATTCTTTCTCAAAAAATACCTCAACTTATTCATATCTCATTATTTCTTTTATAAACTCATAAGAATAGAATAAATTATTAGGAGGATAGGGTATTAAGATGATTATGGTTTGTGATTAATTATAATTTGTGATGTAGGAGTTTATCTCATAGTACTTTCCTGGTGTTAATTTTTTTACCTTAATATATTATACATAGATTTTTTTAGATTAAATTACATAGATATATTTTAATGATAACTTTTTATTTTTCTAGGGTTATTTTAATGAATTTATGGGGGAATTATGATAGAAGAGGATGATCAGAAGTCTGGTATTACTACGGGTAGTGTTGCTACAGCTGCTAGTGTTGCCGCCCTATACTGTCTTTTTGATAAGAGTGCTGATGTTGTGGAAATCACGGCTCCTAATGATAAATTAGTAGTGCATATTGATAGTGCCAGAAAACTTAGTGATACTACTGCAACAGCTGTAGTTGAGAAGCCCACATATAATGATCCAGATGTGACGCGTGGAATAAAGATTATATCTAATGTTACATTAACAGATGATGCTGGTGTTATTGAGCTTATTGGTGGTGAAGGTGTAGGTAAGGTTACAAAGCCTGGACTACAGATACCAGTAGGTGAGTGTGCAATTAATCCTGTGCCACGAAGAATGATTAAGGAGAATGTTGCCAGGTATCTACCAGAGGATAAGGGTGCTAGGGTAGAGATAGTTGTACCAGAGGGTAGAGCTATAGCACCAAAGACTATGAATAGTCGTCTAGGAATAATTGATGGAATATCTATTCTTGGAACAACTGGTGTTGCTCGTCCAATGTCATCAAGGGCATACACTGACTCCCTGAAGGTACAGATTGATGTAGCAATAGCTAATGGCTACAAGGACTTATTATTTGTACCAGGTAATATTGGTACAAGGATAGCTAATGAAAACCTAGTAATTGATGAGGATGCAATAATAGAGATGAGTAACTTTGTAGGATTCATGCTTGATGAGGCAGATAAGGCCCATGAGATTGATTCTATCACACTATTTGGTCATGCAGGTAAGTTAATCAAGATTGCTGCTGGAATATTTAATACTAAGCAGAGTGTTGCTGATGCAAGACGTGAGATTATGACAGCATATGCTGGTCTTGTTGGTGCATCTACACAGACACTACGTGAGATCTTTGAATGTATTACTACAGAGGATGTTATAAAGATTCTTGATCGTGAGGGCATTACCACAGAAGTATTTGAGTTAATTGCTGATAAGATTGTGGAGCTATGTAATCTTAAGTATGATATAGAGTTCCATGTTGTCATAGCAAAGATGGATGGATCTATCCTTACACCATGCCATGCAGAGGACATACCATTTGAATGGAAGTAGATATACATGAATATATGTATTATTGGTCAGTATCCACCACAGGTTGGTGGTATAGCAACATATACTAAGCAGTTAGAGGATAACCTCATAGAAGCAGGACATAATGTATACATATTAACATATCCATGTGATGAGGAGCGTCCAGGTAAGGTCTTTGAGGCTAGAACAGTTAATGTCTCTGGACTTAGAGGTCTTTCATTCGCAGTTTCTGGTTATAGGAAGATACAGGAGATTATTAAGAAGTATGATATTGATGTGATACATGCAAACTATG
Source organism: Methanosphaera sp. (assembly GCA_021199865.1). Classification (GTDB taxonomy): domain Archaea; phylum Methanobacteriota; class Methanobacteria; order Methanobacteriales; family Methanobacteriaceae; genus Methanosphaera. The sequence continues at coordinate 25,179 of JAJQHG010000126.1, forward strand.
TACTTCCTGCAGGACTAATAGCTTCACTAATTACAATTCCAGGTATACGCGTAGTACTAACAGTACATGGATCTGACATAAATATACTAGCACAAAACAAGCTACTTAAACCACTCATAAAACGTGTACTATCTAACATGGATGATGTATACTTCGTAAGCAAAGAACTACAAGAAAAAGCATTAGCACTTAATGTGGATGGACTTGAAGAAACATGTCAGGTAATACCAAATACTGTTAACACAAACAGATTCAAACCAGCAAGCAGTACTGATAATGATTTATCCCATGAATATGGAAAACCCGTAGTAGTATTCATAGGAAACCTAGTACAACAGAAAGGATTACTTGACCTATTACAGGCAAAGCATAGATCAACAACAGATTATCAACTACTAATATATGGTGAGGGAGACCAGAGAAATAATCTTGAATCATACATTAAACAAGTGAATCTCTCTGATGTAAAACTAATGGGTAAAACAACAACACCCGAAGAGATTATACCAAGAGTTGATATAATGGTATTACCATCAATATTTGAGGGATCAAGTATAGTGGCACTAGAAACAATGGCATGTGCCAAGCCACTAATAACAACAGATGTAGGTAACATATCAAGCATAATAACAACAGGCTTTGATGGGATAATAGTACCACCAAGCAATCCACGAAAACTAGCAGAAGCTATAGATGACCTGGTAGATGACCTGGATAGATGTGAAAATATTGGACGTAATGCAAAAATACTCATAGATAAAAAGTATAGTAATATGAGAATACCATACATAGAAGAAGAATAATAGAATACTTGGAGATAGAATAAGTTGACTAAAATAAATGAAAATATACAGGAAATAATATCTAAGGTATACCCCTATATTGAGGAATATAATCCAGCCCAACAAGCAGTAATAGACTCAGGGTTTATTGAAAGTAAGGATAACTATATAATCTCCATACCAACAGCTAGTGGTAAAACAGTACTAGGAGTACTAGCAGCACTAAACGTACTACTAAAGGGAGGAAAAGTAGTATATGCAGTACCATTAGTATCCCTACAAAACGAGAAATACAAAGAATTTAAGAAGTTTGAAGAGTTCGGATTCACTGTTGGTAAACACCCACGAAGTTCAGATCTCTCAGTAATGGTATTTGAATCATTTGATGCAGTAACAAGATTCTCCCTAAACAGTATCTCTAACATAGACCTAGTAATAATAGATGAATTCCATATGATAGGAGACTTTAGTCGTGGACCAACACTAGAGTGTGCAATAACAAGACTAAAAGAACAAAATAAGGGTGTACGACTAATAGTATTATCTGCAACACTAGAAAACATGGAAGAAATAGCCCAATGGCTAGATGCCCAGGTAGTAACACATGACTATAGACCAGTGCCACTACACAAAAGTGTACTATCTGCCGAAGAGATTGGTGCAAGTGATAAGAATGCAGTAGTATTCAAGATACTTAATGAATCATTAAAGGACTCCTCCCAGATGCTAACATTCGTATCAACAAGACGATTCACAGAGTCACTAGCATCCCATATGGCCGAGAAGATCTCCAAGTACATACCCGAGGGAAAACGTGAAATCTATAACACTATAGCAGAGGATATACTTGATGTGCCACGAAGACGTAATAGTCAGCCAACAGAGGTATGTCGCAAACTAGCATCATGCATAAGAAATGGTATAGCCTTCCACCATGCAGGACTCTTTGATAGACAAAAAGAGATAATAGAGGAAGAATTTGTTAATGGTAATCTATTAATGATCACAGCAACACCAAGCCTAATGTATGGAGTAAACCTACCATCAAAAAATGTTGTAATACGTGACTATACCAGGTGGACAGATAGAGGACAAACCAATATCCCAGTATTTGACTATGAACAAATGTCTGGTCGTGCAGGAAGACCAGGATTTGATACTGAAGGCTACAGCTACCTATTAGCTAAGACATTCATGGAATCATATGATTTGGATGAACACTATGTTCATGGACAGATTGAGCCAACAAACTCAAAACTAATAGATAATACTGATGCAGTATTAAGACAGATTATTACACAGATAGCTACAGGCTATGCTACAAGTATGGATGAATTAATAGAATTCTTCAATAAAACATTCTATGGCTACCAGGTAGCACATGCATATAGTGGTACAGGATATGCATTTGGTGAGGACACAATAAAGTATGAACTAACAGCAAACCTTGACTACCTGGTAAGTAATAATATTGTGCGTGTAGGACCATCAGGACTACAGATAACACCACTAGGAACACTTATCTCACAGAATAATTACTCTGTTAAGACAACAGTACAACTAAAGGATTATGCAACAATGTCAACAGACAACTTTAGTGAGGGGGGATTAATCTATGAGGTATCACGTTGTAGTGACATGCCAAAGATAAGCACAAAGTTCAGGGCAAACAAGGAGAATATCCGTGAAGTCCTATCAAGAAATAATATATATCCAAGTAATGTATCAAATGTTGAAGCAACAGCCGCAAGCCTTATTGAATGGATTAATGAAAAAACAGAGTATCAAATAGAAAACTACCTAAAAGTATATGCAGCATCAACAAGACGTGCAAGCTATGAGGCATCAAGCTTAGTAAAATATTATCATGAAATCTGTGATGTACTAGGATACTATAAGAACTCACAAGAAGTAGATAAACTTGCATCCAGACTATACTATGGAGTCAAGGAGGATATTATACCACTAGTTACGGGTGTTAAGAGACTTGGACGTGTGCGTGCTAGAAGCCTGCAGGATGTGTTTGGAGCAAACCTGCCACGTACTTCTGCAAGTGAACTAATGAAGGTAGAAAATATTGGACAAAAGACAGCTGATAGCATAATAGAATACTATGCAAATAAAGAGTAGGAATAATAATGGACAAAGTATATGAAGGTATGAGTCTAGATGAATTATACACACAACTAAAAAGGGAGGCAAACAAGATATCCCTTGATGATTTATACCAATTATCATATCACTTTAGTGAGGATAGCCGTTATCTTCCAAGAGAATATAATAAGAAATTCAGAAAAACAGTCCTGGATGTTATAGTAAAGAGGTTTATTGATCTTAGAAATAATGAACATGAATATAGGGGAAAACTTAATAAAAATGATGCATCAAACATTAATCATTTACTAGAAATAAGGACTCCTAAAACAAGTTATATACTAAATCTTGTAGTAGTATATGTAACATATTTGCTTAGACAACCAGTACACCTACCTGACACAGCATTTCCAGGAAAAGTATCCATATACTATGAGGATGGAGTATATTATTGTCCAATAAAAAAGAAGCATATCCATACACCAAACAGTGTATGTAAGTATTGTATAGCAAAACCAGTGGAGTAATTAAAATGGGATTAAGAAATAAAGAAATGGATATTGTTGATCAAAAGATCCAAGAATCAAAGATGATTAAGGATGAATTAGTTAGAAAGTATAAGGGAGATCTTGATGAGAAGCTTAAGAGTCAATCATATAAGACAGAACAACTAATTATAGATTCATCTCTTGGTGGAGTATACCATGACCTGATTGATTCTAAGGATGAACTACAAAGTAAATACCAGAGAAAATATAATCAAGCATATCATTCAGTGGATGTGGAACTATATAAGGTTAACCAGAAAATAGATAGACATGTTAGAAGTTCTACAGCCCGTGTTGATCGTAAGGTTGGGGATATGGAAGAGAAGATAAAAAGAGAATTATTATACTAAAAAAAGGATAATTATTTAATGGTGGATTTATCCTCCACCTACACCATCATCCTGCATCTCAGCAGATATATGGTTGTTTACTTTTTCTTTTAATTCCTCAACAGATAACTTACTTTCATCTTCTGAACTAGATTTATTAACCTTCTCATGTTCTGTTAGCTCAACATATTGAGTATTATACCATAGTTTTGTTAGGTCATCAACCTGTATAAGCACCCAGGAGATGCCCTCATCATCAGTCTTCATATCTAGAACTTCACCTATAGTACCAACTGATGGGTATACAATGTATGATCCAATACTAATTTCACGTCCTAATTTATCTGTTATCATCATGATCACCTAATAATTACTAATTATCTTTATTCTTATTACTATTTTTATGTTTAATTACTCTAGATTCATATAGTTTAATTACTCTATGTCCATATCTATTATCTTGCCTAGTACTTCAGGATTACCATCACCACTACGTATAATCTCGGGCTTATTACTAGTTAAGTCTATTATTGTTGATGGCCTACTACTCCTAATTAATCCAGCATCGATATAGTAATCTATAGAGTCTCCTAATTGGCTGTGTATTTCATCTATTGTGGGGTATGTTGGCATATGGGATATATTTGCACTAGTACTCGTTATTGGAAACTTTCTTGTTAACTCGTAGCACACCTTATTATCAGGTATTCTTATTGCTACAGTACTATTATTGGCTGTTAATAGATCTGAAATATTATCCTTCTTATTTAATAGTATAGTGTATGGTCCAGGCAGTAACAAGTCAATGATTTTATTTATGTTCTCATTAGTTATGGCCACATCACTTATACTACTCTTGTCATGTACACATATGGATAGTGGTTTATTATGAGGCCTACTCTTTGCTTCATACACCTTTTCTAGTGAATCATCATCATAGATTTTTGCTCCTATACCATAGATGGTGTCTGTTGGATATACTATGATTTCCTTCTTATTCATAGCCTCTATCAAGCACATAACTTTTTTTTGGTCTAGATTCCTTATTATCTTCATGCTTTCAACCACTACTTTTATTAATATTTATATATTATCTATGTTATAAATTATATTATGCTAAATAATAAGTTTCGCCCACAAGCTAATAATATCACAGAAAAGATAGGGAAAAACATACCCCTAGATCCTAATACTGTGACTTTAATAGGACTATTTATAAGTATATTTGCTGGAGTATTATTTGCTTCAGGAAATCTTATAGCAGGAGCAATATTCATACTTCTTAGTGGAGTATGTGACATGATTGATGGTGCTATTGCACGTTCACTGGATCGTAGGACAAGGTTTGGAGGATTTCTTGACTCTGTGTGTGACAGATTTGCAGATGTAGCAATTCTTATAGGTATAATGTATGGTGGATACATAGATCCTATACTAACAGCCCTAGCAATTCATTCATCACTAACAGTAAGTTATGTTCGTTCACGTGCAGAAACTGAGGGTGTTAAATGTTCTGTTGGTATAGCCGAACGTGCCGAACGTTTACTAATAATAGTTGTAGGATCAATAATAGCAGGGTTACTTGGCGGATCAAAGGATATAATGTTTATAGCTATAGGCATATTAACAGTACTTAGCTATATAACAGTTTTCCAGAGAATGTATCATGTATGGATGAATATAGAAGAAGTATAACCCTCATAACCTTCTTTTATTTTTAACCTTCTTTATAGACTAATTTTATATAATTAACAATTATTTCCTATATATCCTAT
>JAJQHG010000015.1 GCA_021199865.1 Methanosphaera sp.
AATTAATAACCCCTGGAATAGTATAACTCAAGACATTATATCAAATATGACTAATAGTTCTACACTATACATAGCTAATGGAGTGTATAATGTAAGTTATGTGACAATATCTATTGATTTAACAATTATTGGAGAAGATGTTAATAATACTATTCTACAGTCAACTAGTAGTAGTGGATTATTCAACATTACTTCTACAACAACATTATCTAATCTATCTATAACAGGTAATACTAGTAGTATAAAGAATTATGGAACACTAACACTAGATAATGTTAGAGTATATAATATTACTAATACAAATAGTGGTAACAGTTTAATAGCTAACTATGGAAACATTAGTGTTAATAACTCTAGTTTTAGTAATATATACTCATATTATGGTAGTATTATTTATGATAGAAGTACAGAATTTAGTTCTATAATAATTAATAACTCATACTTTGAGTCTATTGGTTCAAAGTCTACTAGGGGTGGAGTATTTTATTTTAGTTATTCGAATGTAACTCTAGAGAATAGCTCTTATAATAAAACATATGCTTCATCATATGGTAGTATGATCTATGCACAGTACTCTAATATAACTATATATAATACTAATATATCCAATAGTGGATTAAACTCTACATGTGCAGTTATATATCTAAGTTATAGTAATTTAACAACTAATTCTAGTCAGATATCATCTAGTAAGGTTAATAAATCAATGATATATGCAAGAAACAGTACTGTTAATATGGTAAACTCAGAGTTTAATGATAATATTGCTAATCAGTGGGCAGGAGTATTGGATTTAGAAGGAAGTAGTGCTACTATTACATCATGTACATTCAATAATAATACAGCTTTATATAATGCTGGTGGAGTAATATATGCTTATAATAGTAATATAACTATTAATGATTCATCATTTACAAATAATACGGCTATACTTGGTGGTGCAATAACAACATTTAATGGTTCAGCATCAAGTAATAAAATCATTGTAACACCTTCAACTACTACTATCCTAAACAGTAACTTTACTAATAACGTAGCAGTTTATGGTGGAGCAATCTATGATATATATGCTAATGTTGGTATAGAAAATTCCATCTTTACTGATAATAGTGCAGAATATTCTGGTGGAGCAATATACATTAATAATGGTACACTTATTATGGAAAACTCTAGTTTACAAAATAATAATGCTACAAACTTTGGTGGAGCAATATATGCCTATGTTTCAGTATTAGATATCAGTTATTCTAACTTAACATATAATAATGCTGATACAGGTGCTGATCTATATTCACGTTATACTGAAAGTTTAACTAGTTACCAGAATGTTGTTACTAATAGATCATCTCTTGTTACAAATGATACAGCTACTTATGAATCATCAGTTGAACTAATAATCACCTCACTTAATGATGAAAACACTACTTATTTACCATCAAGCTATGATTTACGTGATGAAGGGTATGTTACTAGTGTAAAATATCAGGGAAGTGGTGGTAACTGTTGGGCATTTGCAACATTAGGTACACTAGAGTCATGTATACTAAAAGCTACAGGCCTAACATATGACCTATCAGAAAGTAATATGAAGAATTTAATGGCATTATATTCAATTACTAGTTGGCCTGTAAATCCAAATGCAGGTGGATATGATAATATGGCTGTAGCATATCTTATTAACTGGATAGGACCAACACTAGAATCTACTGAGGCCTATGATTCATCAAGTCAGTTATCTGGAGAATATAGTACTTTATTGCATGTGAATAATGTTTATGGTATAGCAGTTCGTAGTAATTACACTGATAATGATCAGATAAAAGAAGCTATATTAAAGTATGGAGCAGTCTATACTGATATTTATGTTGGATACTCCTATTCTGGTAATAACTTATATTATAGTGGTACTTCTAGTCCTAACCATGCTGTTGTTATAGTTGGATGGGATGATAATTATAGTAGATATAACTTTAATGAGACACCTCAAGGTGATGGAGCATTTATAGTTAAGAATAGTTGGGGAAATAGTAGTGGTGATGATGGATATTACTATGTCTCCTATTATGATACAAGTATACTAGCTTCATGTGATGATTTAATAGGTGTTGGTGGATTTACATTTATCCTTAATGATACTGAGGTTTATAACAAACAGTATCAATATGATTATGGTGGACTAACAAAATGGTTAAATGTATCTTCAAGTAGTGCTTCTATAAAAAATACATATACATCAAGTGGTAATGATACGATAAGAGCATTCGGTACATATGTAGCATATTTAGATCAAACATATACTGCAAAACTCTACATTAATAATAGATTAGTATATACTCAAACAGGTACATTCTCACACCTTGGATATGAAACAGTGAAATTCGATGAATCATTTAATGTAAGTACAAATGACATAATAACAATAGAACTAACTTTCTCTAGTAACAGAACATACACATTACTGCCTATATCCTCAACAGATTATTCAACTGTTGTATCAACAAGTAATTCACTACTAAATAATAGAGTATACTCTGATGCAGTTGGATGTCTTAAACTCTACACTGTAAGTCAGGAAAGTAGTGCATATATAACTACAAAGATAATAAGTAATGAGTATAATAACACAAGCATAAGCATAGAGATAATAGATGGAAACAATAACACAATAACCAATGGTACTATTACGATACTTGAGGGTGATACTGAGATAACTAGTATTACAATAAACAATGCTACTACTACCATATCATTAAATAATCTTTCAATAGGAACACATAACATTACAATACAATACTCAAATAGTACTTACACAACAACAACAGACATAGAATTAGAGATAAATAAGAAAAATGTAAATATATACTTACCACAAGTTACAGGTGTGATAGGAGAGAATATTACACTAATAGCATACCTTACAGATAGTAATGGAAACAATATAACTGGTGGAAACATTGTATTTAAAATAAATGGTGTAACCCTTAAGAGTGATGGAACATTTAATTCTACAGGTACAGCCCTAAAGATTAGTGTAGTAAATGGATATGCAAGTGTTACTATTACTGCAACAAAATACATACGTGATGCAAAGAACCTGACAATATCTTATAGTGGATCAAGTCAATACATTGAGTGTACATCAAACATGACAACCGTAGAAATAGCAAAAAGATATGCAAATATCCGTGTAACAACTAATACAACAACAGCCAAACAGGGAACATACATACAATTCATTGCAACACTAACAGACACAACAAAAAATAGTAACACATCAATGTTAGATGATAACGCATATGTATTCTTCAAAGTAAATGGTGTTACACTAAAGGATAGTGATGGTAACACAATAATGGTAAAAGTAGAAAATAATACAGCAATATATAACTATTATATACCAACAGGAACATCAACAGAATATGCTGATGGATCAATAAGAGACTACATAGTAACAGCAGTATACACTAGCAACAATTATTACCCTGATAGTAGAGATAACACAACATTCAACATAGAAAAAAGTATAACAAACATAGAACTCACAGAAATAGTAATCAACACTACTTCCAATACATTATCAATAAAAGCCAATATAACAGACTATACTGGTGAAAACCTAAACCGTACTGTTAAAATTGCTATAAAGATCAATGGAGTAACATTAACAAAGAATAATAAAACAGTTTATTACAGTATAACAAATGGAGTAATCAACCTAAATAATATTACAATACCAAAATCATCAAACTACTATAACGTGACAATAATAGTCTCAGAAAGCACATCCTATGAGTCAAGTAGATTAACCAGTGTACCTGTAATAAAAACTTAACCCTCCTCTTTTTTTTATTTTTAATATTAATAAATTAATTGAATCTATATTATTTATAATTCATTAAATCCATTTTTATATGATATTAAGTAGTTTAATAGAAAAATAGTTCATAAAATTAGTGATAATTATAAAAGACAATCATTAATTATAGTAATTCTATAAATAGTAAGTAGTGAATATAATGTCAAGAAAGAAAATTTTTTTAATACTATTATTGATATTAGTCATCCTATTCGTGGCATACTTTAAGATATTTCCTCAAGCAACGACAATAATAGCAGAAACTGATACAGGTAGTATAACAAAAACAGTGTACAATAATAACTCTAATTCAAACATTACTATTATATTAATAACAGGTATACATCCAAGAGAAACATTATCAATAGAACCTGAACAGGAGGCACTCGAAGAGTTTGCAAGCGAAAATAATGTTAGGTGCATTAACTATGATGTGGATGTAACAAAGAATCCTGATGATTATAGTGAGGGTAGAAGTAATGGTGAACACTTAATAGCCGATTATATACTTCCAGATATATATGAAGATAATCTTGCTAGTGTAGTAATTATTAGTCATTCACATATTGAAGGTTATGGTGAAGGATACTATGTAGCAACTCCTGCAATGGATGAAGCATCAGTAACAATTGCCGAGAAAATAAATACCTATGGAGAAGACTTTGGATATTATCCATCTAATGTAACAACTTCATATAATAGTACATCTGCTCAATTAGTATCAAGACCATTAGCAAATGCTGGTTATCCAACATTAGTATATGAGATACCTGAGAATATTACAACAGATGATGCTAATGAGTATACACAGGACTTACTTGAAATAGTATATGAAATACTTCAAGGCAATTTATAAATAATTAAACTCCCTTATAAACTTTTTTATTGAGATAATTAATAATGTTAAGTGGGTATATAAAAATAGTTTTTATTATAGATTTTTTTAAAAAAAAAGTATACCTAAGAGACTAGGATTTTTCTCTTTAGGTATAATGTCCTTCTAAATTATTCAATTTAGCTAATTAAACTTACTACTTCCTATGTTACTAATTATTTAGTAAAGGAGATTATTTATAGGAATAGGATCACAGTTTGTATAATTGATTATTTCTTAATTCATTTATTAAATTTAGGAATAACAGTTATTGAGGATACTTAACTAGTTATTCCAAATCATTGAGGATTAAAAGATAAAAGTACAGTTATCCTTCTATAAAGGATAATTTTCTTCAAAGAGATGTATTCTTTTCCATCATTACATGTTTAGTGTTACATGATTTTTAATAATCATGTAACTGTATTCTCCATCATATTTAGATTCATTCCTTTATGTTTATTTGTCCTTTGAGATGTATATTCTCCATCATTACGTCTTTAGCGTTAAGTGATTTTTAATAATCATCTAACTATTGTCTCAGCCATATTTAGTATCATTCCTTTATGTTTATTTGTCCTTTGAGATGTATATTCTCCATCATTACATAGGTTATTACAGGTTGTTTTTACTCTGTAATTATAGTCTCGATCATATTTTTATTCAACTCATTAGTTTTTTTAAAGTTAATTAGAGTTTATTAATTTCTGCATATTATGTTATTTTTGTAAATTTAGGGTTATTTAATATTTATTTTACCACTTCACGGAAATCATGCAATTTCCCCCTGGTCTTGATAAAAGTGTTTGACAATCAAGGACTAAATCAAAGTTAATCTTCTATATTTATTTTAACATTTTAACCACTTTATGGATTCCTTCTTTTAAAGTGATGTTTTTTTATTGATTTTATTTTTTATTGTTTTTGTTGATTTATTGTTTTTCATGTTTAATTATAACATATTAATTCCCCACAAGGAATTTATTTTCTTTTAAATTACTATATAAGTATGGTAGTACTTACTAGTCATTACTTTTCTTATGAAACTTTTCTTTAGTTTTGATTGTACTGATTTCATTTCAAACACCTATAATTA
>JAJQHG010000123.1 GCA_021199865.1 Methanosphaera sp.
TAAAAAATTATTAAAGTTATATATATAATTACCCTTATTACTATTTTTAGTATATTATAATAAAGATTTTAAATATAATATATAAATAATATTAAGAAAATAAAATTAATATTAAAATAATAACATAACAAGAAACTTTATGAGGTTAAAGAATGAAAGAATTACTAAAGAAATTATCTGAAGCCTGTGGAATATCTGGATTTGAAACAGAGATAAGAGAAATAATAAAAGATGAATTAAAAGACAATGTTGATGACATGGAAACAGATGTGATGGGAAACCTAATCACAACCCATAAAGGTAAAGAAGGAAAACCATCAGTAATGTTAGCTTCACACATGGATGAAATCGGATTAATGGTAAGTTACATAGATGATGATGGATACCTAAGATTCGTAAAGATTGGTGGAATAAATGATCAAATGCTACTAAACCAGAAAGTATATGTACAAAGTAAGAATGGAGAAGTACCAGGAATCATTGGATCAAAACCACCACACATTACATCAGCAGAGGAAGCAAAGAAGATTATTCCATACACTGACATGTTCATAGATATTGGTGCAAAAAATAAAGAACAAGCAGAAGAACTAGTAACTGTAGGTGACCCAATAGTATTCCACACAGAATTCGAGGAATGCCTAAACGACCTAGTGATGGGAAAAGCACTAGATAACCGTGTAGGATGTACAGTAATGACAGAAGTCATGAAAAGACTAGATGAAAACTGTGAAGCAACAGTTTATGGTGTAGCAACAGTACAAGAAGAAGTAGGACTCAAAGGAGCAAAAACATCATCATTCAAATTAAACCCTGACATGGCAATAGCACTAGATGTAACAATCGCAGGAGACCATCCAGGAGTAAAACCAGAGAATGCACCAGTAGTAGCAGGAGAAGGACCAGCAATAATACTAGCAGATGCAAGTGGAAGAGGACTAATAACCAATCCAATGATGAAAGAAAAAGTACTCCAAGCAGCAGAGGATGCAGGAATAAACTATCAATTAGAGGTAAGTGATGGTGGAACAACAGATGGAGCATACATACACCTAACCAGAGAAGGAATCGCAACAATAACAATCTCCAGTGGAGCAAGATACATACACACACCAATAAGTGTAGTAAACATAAAAGACGTTGAAGATACAGTAAATCTCATAGTAGAATTCCTAAACAGCTTATAAATAGGAAGCTACCTACTTCTCCTCCATTTTATATAAAAATATTTTTAATTAAAGAGTATAGAAACACATGCATAGTTATACTAATTGAAATCATATCCTGATATAATTAGTTAATATGATAATAATTTACTTTAAAAAAAGGAATTGTATTATAATGAATATAATACATTGTTGTGTTAAATTAATCTAAAAGAATTGTTCTATAGATATTATATTATTGTATGAATATTACTAATGAATTAATAATCATTTTCATCAATTTTTATACCATCAATTTTAGTGTCTCCACATATTCTTCATTATAAGGATTAAGCTGAAACTATATAAAAGATCCTCATGTTCATTTGCAACTTGTTGTACTTGATCTTGTGTTAGTTTGAAGAATTCTTTATGATTATTAACTTTATTTACTCGTTGTTTACTAAATTTTTGATGTAAATCTGATTCTAGTTTAAATGCATCCTTACTAAATATAATAGCATTAACATCATATTTGAATGGTACAGATGCATTGCTCAACTCATTTACTCTTATCTGTGGATCATCTCTTCTAGTTACTCCTATTTTATATACATCATCTCCAAAAGAACCCTTATTGGATATAAGATATACATAACATGCACCTGTTCTTTTTCTTCTATCATTTATTTCTTGAATATCCTCATCTTTTTTAGCTATTTGTTTCTGTAATTCCCTGATTTTATCACGTAATTCCTGATTTTCTTGATCTTTATCTAGTAACACCTGAATTTTTACTTTTTCTTTTTCTAATTTCTTCTTTTCTTTTTCTGCTTCTTTTTGAGCTTTTTGTCTTTCTTGTTCTATTTTTTTCTCTTCTCTTTCTCTTTCTCTTTCCTCTTTTAATTCCTCTTTTTCTTCTTGTTTTTTAATCACATAATCTACTGATAAATTCATTTCCATTATTTTTAAATCAAGATAGTCTGTTGTGATATATATTGCATTTCGTTTTCCTAATTTGTTTACTTTATCATAACTTTTTCTTATTTTTTCTTCTGCTTTATTCCTGTTAGAGAAGGTAACTTTACTAATTATTCTCTCTGATTCTACGTTAAAATTATTGAGTATCTGTTTTATATTTGCATTTGTCATAGCTTTTCCTTTTCTTTTTGAACCATCCACTGTCCATTCAGTAGTACATATTGCTACTGTTTTATTTCTGATTAAATTTCTTTGTGCTTCTCTTACTTCTTTTAGTGCTTCTTTATATCTTTGAGCATCTTGAAATTCATATTGTGGTCTATATAAACCATAGTCTTGAAAATCTACTTCCTCCTCAAGTACACTTAGTTCATCTTTTTGTTGCTTGATTTTGTGTTGTAAATCAGTTAATTGATATCTGGAATCAGATAATTGTTCATCCAGTTCTTTTTCTTTTTTTATTTTTAACTCTTTATATGTACTATCAATATTTTTATTAAATTTTGTTTTTCCTGTAATGTTAACGTAACATCTATTTCATTATTTAGAGTTTCTAAATTAGTCTCTTTTTCTGATATTGTTTCATCTAAATTATTTACTTTATGATACTTGTATAGTTGATATACTCCTGGAATTAATAATAATAAGCCAAGGTAAGGATTTATTATTAATCCAACTATTATTCCAACTACACTTAATATAACATAATTCCTTGTTTCCATAATAAGTTACATCCTTACTTTTTTGATGATAAGTCTATAATATTAGAATAATTTTATTTATTTTAATCCATTGTGTCTTAAACTTAATTATCTAATAGATTAACGTATTATTTTTATTATAGACTTGGAACAACAGATTACTAATAATATGCATAAACTCTATAAGTATTGTCTCAAACATTAGGATAACCAAATGAATATTTAAGAAATTAATACATTTAGAATAAATCATAACCAGATTAATTTCACTTAATATCCTGAATTTAGCAATCAAATATAACCTTGTTTCTTAAAAAAGTGCATTTAAGAATTTTTAGACTTATTTTTGGACTATTACACATATTATTCTTTAATTTAAATTTTTATAGGAATACTTTATTAAATTTTAGTATATTTAGTGTTAATCAGGTTTAATAAGAAATAGATTAATTAAACAGGTAGAGATTAGTTGTTAATATATTGAATTTTTATTTTATGAAAAAGTAGTTTTTATTAAAAAGGGGGTTAGAAAAAGAAGATACTAAGTATCTACTCTACAGTTGTTATGGTTTCATCTAACACTGTCTCATCATCATCAGTACTTTCATTAACAATTAAGATTGTTTGTAAAGTCTTGGTGTTGTAAGCAGAGTTCTCACCTAATATAACAGTTATGTTATAGTATGTGTTTGTGAAATCATCTGTGTCTAATGTTACACTTAGTACACCGTTTTCAGTTAAAGCTTTGTTTACGTATGTTTTACCATTTACTTTTACTGTGTATTTAGTACTTCTTTCTAGTTGATTATTGTTTTGATCATATAATGTCATTGTTATTGTAGCATTTTCACCTTGAGTTATGTATATAGGATCAATGTTAGCAATTACATCTGATTTAACAATGTTGAAAGTAGTATTGTCTTCTACACGGTTGTAACCTTTACCTGAGTATACAGCAGTTATGGTGTATTCTTTTGCTCCCATATCTACAGGAATAGTGTATTCTAGTGTTGCTATACCGTTTACTACAGATGCAACAATTGTTTCATTATTCTCATCTTTGAGTGTTACACCATTGATCTTGAAGGATACTACACCATCATTAATTAAACCATTAGCATCAGTTACTGTAACAGTTATGACTACTGTGTCACCTGATTTAAAGCTAGTTGTGTAATCTGCTATATCTATAGTTGCATTCTGTTTGTTTACTGTTAATGTTGATACTTCTTCGGTTGTACTGTTTACGTAGTACTCATCACCAAGATATGTTGCTGTTAAGTTGTAATCTTTAGGTGTGTTACTTAATGTGTATGTAATTTGTGCTACACCATCAACTACCTCAGCATATACAGGGTTGTTATCAGCATCTTTTATTGTTACACCGTTTAATTTAAAGATAACTTCTCCACTAGTTACAGCATCACCATTTTCATCAACTACATTAGCTACAATTACTACGTCATCTAGGTATGCACCAGATACATTACTTGTAGTAATTGTTGTTGTTAATGGGGTAACATTGAATGTAGTGTTTACTGACTCAGCAGCATAAACATCATCTTTTAATGATACTACAACTACGTTTTCACCAGCAATAGCAGTAACATTTACTGCGTATACACCATTCCCATCAGTAACAGCTGTGTATATAGCATTATCAAGTGTTATTTCAACAGTCTTGTTTTCTAAAGCAACTGATTCATTAGTAGTTACAGTACCTGTAACTGTTACTGTATCTTTTGCAACTGTGTTGTTTATAGCATCAACTGTGATGATTGCATCAAGAACAGAAACATCTTCATATGCTACGC
This sequence comes from Methanosphaera sp., assembly GCA_021199865.1. Lineage (GTDB taxonomy): Archaea > Methanobacteriota > Methanobacteria > Methanobacteriales > Methanobacteriaceae > Methanosphaera. The sequence continues at coordinate 4,642 of JAJQHG010000123.1, forward strand.
TGTCAGTTGATCCAGCATAGGTTCCATTACCATCATAGGTTACTGTAACAGTACTGTTACCTGCAGGAATAACAACATTCTCAAAGGTAGCTACACCATCAACTGTTGTAGCCTTATATTCTACATCGTTAACTGTTAATGTTACGTTAGCATCATTAATAGGTGTAGTAGTAATAGTAAGAATTTCAGTAGTATTAGTGAAAGTACCATTATCATTAGCTACAATAGTAGTAATAGTTATAATAGTAGTATCACCGTCAACATCAGTCGTAATAGTAGTACCAATATAAGGAGCTTCATCTACCACGTTAACTTCAGTATTTTCATCAGTTCTAATTTCATCTAATTCAGCTGTAATAGTAGTATCATCACTAGCTGTTTCAGGAGCAGTAGTAGTTATATTTACAATTGTGTCTCTCTTTATTATAGAAACTGTTGATGTCATAATGTTAGTTGTATATAAAGGACTAAGACTGTATGTTACTGTGTAATCACCAGCTGTACCAAAGTCATAAAGACCCAGTAATTGACCCTCAATTATATATGCATCTACGTCTTCTGAAACAGTTCCACTAGTAACTGTAATTACTGGTTCAAGTGCAATAGTTTCTAAACTATCATCTTGTATACCTGCATTTAAAGGTGTAATGTAACCTGCATATATTGTACCAAGGTAATTTGATATTACATTGTTTGTGAAGTTGTAATATAATGGAACATTATTAGTCCATAAAGCAATATCATTGTCTTTGAATATGTTACCATCAATTGTTGCAACACCATTGTTAATTATTGCAATTTCAGTGCCATTAAATATTGAATCTGTAACAACTAGATTACCATCATTATCTATTGCAATTACAGAGTTATAAAATGATGAATCAGTAACAGTCACATTACCTTCTTGATTAATTATTCCTATATTATAAATATCTAAGGTTGAATTAGTAATAGTTACATTACCTGCATTAGATATACCCTTGTAACTATTAGATATAGTTACATTGTTAAGTGTTAAATTATAAATATCTAAGGTTGAATTAGTAATAGTTACATTACCTGCATTAGATATACCCTTGTAACTATTAGATATAGTTACATTGTTAAGTGTTAAATTATAAATATCTAAGGTTGAATTAGTAATAGTTACATTACCTGCATTAGATATA